>JAGWNV010000266.1 GCA_028872975.1 Acidobacteriota bacterium | reverse complement strand
GCCCTGGTGCAGCCGCCCCCCGTGACGGTGCCCGTCCCGGCGGCGAAGGCCGGGGCGGCCCCGGTCACGGCCATGACCCCTCCGACCACCATGGTGCCCACCAGCTTGCCGATCATCTCCGCTGCCTCCTCGGGGCCGCCCGCTGCGACCCTCCCCCTCAGTTGTGCCCCATCGGCGTGAAGGGGCCTTGAGCCAACGGTTAACAGGTTGTTAGCGCTCGGGCCGGAGGGTGGGGAAGGCGATGACCTCCCGGATGTTGGCGGTGTCGGCGAGCAGCATGACGAGCCGGTCGATCCCGAGGCCGAGGCCGGCCGTGGGGGGCAGGCCGTACTCGAGGGCCCGCAGGTAGTCCTCGTCGACGGCCATGGCCTCCTCGTCGCCGGCGGCCCGTGCGGCTGCCTGCGCCTCGAACCGCCGCCGTTGGTCGTCGGGGTCCACCAGCTCCGAGAAGGCGTTCACGAGCTCGCGCCCGGCCACGATGCCCTCGAAGCGCTCGGCCAGCTCGGGGTCCCGCCGGTGCCGGCGGGCGAGCGGTGACACCTCGGCGGGGAACTCCGAGACGAACACCGGTCCCCACAGCGCCGCCTCCGTCGTCTTCTCGTAGAGCTCGAGGAGCAGCTTCCCCGGGCCCCAGTCGTCGCGCACCTCGCCGCCGGCGTCGGCCAGCCGCCGCCGGAGCTCCTCCACCGGCGTGTGCACCGAGGCGGGGGCCCCCGTCGCCTCTTCGACGAGCTCGGCCATCGTGGCCCGCCGCCACGGTGGGGTGAGGTCGAGGGCCCGGCCCCCGTAGGTGATGGCCGACGTCCCGCACAGCTCGACGGCGAGCATCGACACCAGGGTCTCGCTGAGCGACATGAAGTCGCCGAAGTCGGCATAGGCCTCGTAGAGCTCGAGCATCGTGAACTCGGGGTTGTGGCGGGGCGAGAGGCCCTCGTTGCGGAACACCCTGCCGATCTCGAAGACCTTGTCGAAGCCGCCCACCACCAGGCGCTTCAGGTAGAGCTCGGGGGCGATGCGAAGGTAGAGGTCGGTGTCGAGGGCGTTGTGGTGAGTGACGAAGGGCCGCGCCGTGGCACCTCCGGGGATGGGATGGAGCATCGGGGTCTCCACCTCGAGGAAACCCAGACCCTCGAGGTGGCGGCGCAGGAGCGACACCAGGCGGCTGCGCAGGAGGAGGACCCGGCGCGAGGCGTCGTTGGCCCAGAGGTCGACCTCGCGCTGGCGGAACCGCGTCTCGACGTCGGTCACGCCCTTCCACTTGTCGCCGAAGGACCGCCGCGCCTCGGCGAGCAACGTCCAGGACTCGACGAGCACCGACAGCTCGCCCTTGCGGGTCTTCACCACCCGTCCCGCCGCCCCCACCCAGTCGCCGAGGGAGAGCTTGGCGAAGCCCTCGAAGTCCTCGGTGTCGGCGGACCGGGCGAACAGCTGCACCTCGCCCGAGGCGTCGCGCAGGGTGGCGAAGGCGAGCCGGCCCTGGGGGCGCACGAGCATGACCCTGCCCGCCACCGACACCCGGTCGTCGGTCTCCTCGCCGGCCCCGAGCTCGCCGTGGCGGGCCCGCAGCCCCGCCGCGTCGGCGCTGCGCTCGAAGCGGTAGGGGACCTCGGTCATCGACGGAGGCTACCCGCCACCGGAGTCACGACGGCGTGGGTTTGACGTTGCGCTCGAAGACGAGCCGCAGCCCGTGCAGGGTGAGCCAGGGTTCGCGGTGCTCGATGGTCTCCGACAGCGGGGCCACGACCTCCGACAGGCCACCGGTGGCGATCACCGCGCTGCGGCCCAGCTCGTCCATGATCCGCCGGCACATGCCGTCCACCTGGGCGACGAAGCCGTAGACGGCGCCGGACTGGATCGACTCCACCGTCGACTTCCCGATGACGTTGCGCGGCTCGACGAGCTCGACGCGCCGTAGGGCGGCGGCGTGGTGGAAGAGGGCGTCCATGGAGATGGCGATGCCGGGGGCGATGGCACCGCCGAGGTACTCGCCGGCGCCCGAGATGGCGTCGAAGGTCGTCGCCGTGCCCAGGTCGACCACGATGCAGGGCCCCCCGTAGAGGTCGTAGGCGCCGATGGCGTTGGCGATGCGGTCGGCCCCCACCTCCTTGGGGTTGTCGTAGAGGATCGGCATCCCCGAGCGGACCCCGGGCTCGAGGACCACGCACGGCACGTCGAACCACCGGCTGGCCATACGGCGGAGCGCCGTGGTGACCCGGGGCACCGACGACGTCACGGCGATGCCCGTCACCACCTCGCCCACGTCCATGCCGTCGAGGTCGAGCAGCTCCGAGATGAGAAGGGCGTGCTCGTCCTCGGTCCGGTCGTCGACGGTCGAGAGCCGCCAGTGGTGGGAGAGGCCGGCCGGCTCGGGCGGCACCGGCGGGGCGGGGCGGGCGTCCTCGGGGGGGTCGTCGCCGGGCTCCAGGCTGAAGAGCCCGATCACCGTCTCGGTGTTGCCCACGTCGATGGCCAGGAGCACTGCTCAGCCCTCCTCGAGGTCGAGCCCGATGTCGAGCGCCGGGGCCGAGTGGGTGAGCGCCCCCACCGACACGAGATCGGCGCCGGCGGCGGCGAAGGCCGGCGCCGTCTCCAGGGTCACCCCGCCCGAGACCTCGACGAGCACGGCGCGGCGCTCGGGGTCCACCCCGCGGACCACCGCGACGCAGGCGGCCACCTCCTCGGGCCCCATGTTGTCGAGCATCACGATGGAGGTCCCTGCCGCCAGCGCCTCGTGGACCTGCTCGAGGCGGTCGCACTCGACCTCCACCGTCCGCCCCGGCCACAGCGCCCGGGCACGGGCGACGGCACCGGCGATCGAGGTCCCGGCCAGGTGGTTGTCCTTCACGAGCACCGCCTCCGACAGCGACCCGCGGTGGTTGGCCCCGCCCCCGGCGCGCACCGCCGCCTTCTCGAGGGCCCGGAGCCCCGGGGTCGTCTTCCGGGTGTCGAGGACCCGGCACCTCGGGTCGCCGGCGGCGGCGGCGTCGGCGAAGCGCCGGGTGAGGGTGGCGATCCCCGACAGGTGGCAGAGGAAGTTGAGCGCGGTGCGCTCGGCGGTGAGCACCGATCGCAGCGGCCCCTCCACTTCGGCCAGCACCGTGCCGGCCCCGAGCTCGGCGCCGTCGTCGAGCCCCCAGCGGGTCACGACGGAACGGTCCACGGCGGCGAAGGCCTCCTCGGCACAGGCCCGTCCGGCCAGCACGCCGGCGGCCCGGGCCACGAGGGCACCCCGGGCGAGGGCACCGGCCGGCACGAGGGCGGCGGTGAGGTCGCCGAGCGCCCCGAGGTCCTCGGCCAGGGCCAGGGCCACGGCCCGGCGCACCGCCTCGGCGGGCGGCCCCGGCAGCGCCCCGCTCACAGGCCCGTCCCGGCGCCGGCGGCCCCCTGCACCAGCCGGCACCGCCAGGCCGGGTCCGGATCGGGGTACTCGGCGCGGGCGTGGGCGCCGCGGCTCTCGGTCCGCACCGCCGCCGCCGCCAACAGGGCCCGGGCCACGACGGCCAGGTTGGCGAGCTCGCCGGCCTGGCGGCCCTCCCTGCCCGCCGCCACGGCCGCCACCTCGCCCACGGCGGCACCCGCCTCGGCCAGGGATCCCGACGATCGCACCACCCCCGCCCCTTCGGTCATGGCCCGCTGCAGCTGCTCTCGCGCCTTGGCCACGTCGCCGGCGGCCGCCGGCGGCGTGGCCGGGGTGG
>JAGWNV010000265.1 GCA_028872975.1 Acidobacteriota bacterium | reverse complement strand
CCGTCAAGCGCCGAGTCCAGCTCAACGAACAGCGGCTCAAGCTACTCAACGCCCACTACATGGACGCAATTCCCTTGGAATTGCTCAAGGATGAGCAGGACCGGATTACGAGGGAGCTGACTGACACCGAGGAGAAGCTGCGGGCCGCCAGCATCGGGATCGACCGTGTCGACTTCGTCATGGGACGCTCGCTCGAGTTCCTGGCCGGCTGCTACGAGACGTACCTACTTGCACCGCCGCAGATCAGGCGCCAGATGAATCAGGCGGTCTTTGAAGCCTTCATGGTTTCGACACGGGGCGTCTTCGTAGCCAGACCGACGGAATCGTTCCAGCCACTGTTGCGACCGGATGCTCTGCGACGAAAGAGCGAGGCCAAAAGGGCAACGGCAAGCTTGGTCCATGACAGCACGGAATGGATCAACGGCCGACCTAGGTGGATCGTTGAAGCCGAAGCTCGGAGATCGACGCGGAGCGCCTCCACCCCTGTTCTTTCAGGCCTGGGTTTGAATAAAGACTTCGTGGCGGAGGAGGTGGGATTCGAACCCACGGTGGCCTTGCGACCACAACGGTTTTCGAGACCGTCCGATTCGTCCGCTCTCGCACTCCTCCCGGACCCCGGAGAGGTTAGTGCGGCCCTCCGGCGTCCCGGCCCCTCATCGCCGTCCGGCGAAGAACCCGGCCAGGAGCGCCGAGGACTCGTCGGCCCGCACGCCGCCTTCGACGGGGAGCTCGTGGTTGAGCCGGGGGTCGGCGCAGAGCTGGTAGAGCGATCCGCAGGCCCCCGCCTTTGGATCGGGGGCGCCGAAGACGAGCCTGCCGACCCGCGCCGCCACCAGGGCTCCGGCGCACATCGGACAGGGCTCGAGGGTCACGACCATGGTGGCCTGGCCGAGCCGCCACGTGCCGAGGGCCCGTGCCGCGTCCTGGAGGGCGAGGATCTCGGCGTGGGCCGTCGGGTCGCCCCGGAGCTCCCGCTCGTTGTGCCGCGAGGCCACGGCGGCGCCGTCGACGACCACGACGGCGCCCACCGGGACGTCCCCGTGGGACAGGGCGGCCGACGCCTCGGCCAGCGCCAGTCGCATGGCCGAGTCGTGGTCGTGGCGCACGTCCCCGCTCCCGTCACCGTCCCCGTCGGCCATGGCGGCACGTTACGCCAGGAGATCCTGCGGCCGACCGGAGGCTCCGACCACCTGTCGGTAGTGTGGCCCTCCGATGCACCTGTGGAGATGGCGGCTGATCAGGGCGGTCGTGGTGCTGGCGCTGGCAGGCGTCGGCTTCGCCCTCGTCATCCCGCAGACCAAGGTCGACCGGACTCTCCTCAGCCGCCTCGTCGTCTCCCGCACCGCCCTCCCGGGCCTCGAGGGCCGCCACGGGCTGAGCCGGTCGGTGTCCCCGTCGCAGAGCTCGTTCGCCGCCACCCGGAACGCCGCCAAGACGCACCCCGACTCGACCGGCATCTACACCCGGGAGTGGTACATCACGACGAGCGCCCCGCCCGAGGCCGGGCTCGTGGCCCAGCTGGTCCCGACCGCTGCCACGGCGCAGACCGTGGTGGCGGACGTGGACAAGCAGCTGTCGGCCATCCCCACCCTCCCGAGCGTGACGGCATCGGGCCCGAAGCCCTTCGCCGTCGCCGGCGTGGCCGGCGCCCGCGGCGTGTCCTTCGTGCTGGCCGACTCGACGGGCACGTCGCACGCCACCGTGGGCTACGCCTACAAGTCCGCCTACCGGGTCGGCCGGGTCGTCATCACCGAGCTCGCCGTCTCGGACCGGCCCACCTTGGACACCGGGCCCGTGGAGACCGACATGCGCAACGGTGCCGCCCTCCTGGCCCGGGTCGAGCCGGGTTTCACGATGCTGCGCACCACCGTGCCGGTGGTGGCGGCGGCGGTCTACGCGGCGGTGGCCGTGGTGGTGGCCGGGGCATCGCTGTACGGCCCCGAGGTCGCCGCCGGGGTGCTCGAGCGGCGCCGGGAGCGTCGCCACGAGCGCGATGTGCGCCGGGCCCGCGAGCAGTACCTCGCTCGGGGCCGGCGCACCGTCCGGCGCCAGCGGGCGCCGGCCTGGACCCAGCCCAAACGACGCTGAGCAGGGCCGTCGCGGCGGAGGAGGTGGGATTTGAACCCACGGTGGGTTGCCCCACACACGATTTCCAGTCGTGCCGATTCGGCCGCTCTCGCACTCCTCCGGAGCCCGCCCGGGTGGCACAGGGCCCGAGGGCGGCAGGGGGGAGGCTATCGTCTCGGCACCGGCGGGACGCAGCTCCGACGTGCGTCGCGGGCGCGATGCGGCCCGCCGGCCGGTGGTCCGTGCGGCGGCCGGGTCCTGCGCAACGGTCGCCTGTGAACCGAGTCAGGGCCGGAAGGCAGCAGCTCTCAGCGGGTACGGCCGTGTGCCGCAGCAAACCTGGCCGTCGCACCGATCACCGGGCCCGGCGCCCGGGCGGCCGTCGGTAGTCTTCGACGGTGGCCGATCCGGACGACACGCCTAGCGCCCACCAGAGCCTCTACCGGCGTTTCCGTCCCCAGCGCTTCGAGGAGGTCGTCGGGCAGGACCACGTCGCCCTGGCCCTGCGCAACGCCGTCCGCCAGGACCGGGTGGGCCACGCCTATCTGTTCAGCGGGCCCCGGGGGACGGGCAAGACCTCGACGGCGCGCATCTTGGCCAAGGCCCTCAACTGCGCCAAGCCCGACGACGGCGAGCCGTGCGGGGTGTGCGACTCCTGCGTGGACATCGCCCGGGGCACCTCCCTCGACGTCCACGAGCTCGACGCCGCCTCCAACAACGGCGTCGACGCCATGCGCGACCTGGTGGCCCGGGCCGCCCTCGGCACCCCGGGGCGATGGAAGGTCTACATCGTCGACGAGGTCCACATGCTCTCGCCGGCAGCCTCCAACGCGCTGCTCAAGACGCTCGAGGAGCCTCCCGGCCACGTCGTCTTCGTCCTGGCCACCACCGACCCGCAGAAGGTCCTCCCCACCATCCGGAGCCGGACCCAGCACTTCGAGTTCCGCCTCCTCGGCCCCGACACCCTGACCGACCTCGTCGGCAAGGTCCGCGACGCGGCCGGGCTCGAGCTCGGCGAGGACGCCGTGGCCGCCGCCGTGCGCCGGGGGAGGGGGTCGGCCCGCGACGCCCTGTCGGTGCTCGACCAGCTGGCCGCCGCCGGGAAGGTCGACGACGAGGTGCCCGTCCTGGCCGGCCTGGGCCGGGGACTCGCCGACCACGACGCCCGCCAGGTGCTCCTGGCCGTCGCCCAGGCCACCGCCGCCGGCCGGGCCGTCCACGCCCTCACCGCCGCCCTGGTCGAGTACCTCCGCCAGGGGTTCCTCGCCATGGTCGCCCCCGAGCTCACCACCGTCGTGGGCGACGAGCGAGACGAGGTGGAGGACATCGCCCGCCGCATGGGCCTGCCCGCCCTCGTCCGGGCCATGGAGATGCTGGGCCGCGCCGAGGTCGACATGCGCGACGCCCCCGACGCCCGGGTGACCCTGGAGGCGGCGCTCATCCGCCTCTCCCACCCCGAGGCCGACGACTCGCCCGCCGCCCTCCTCGAGCGCATCGACCGCCTCGAGCGCCAGCTCGCCGCCGGCGCGCCCCCGCCGGGGCAGTCGTCGCCGGCGCCTGCACCCGCACCGGCGCCGCCCGCACCCGCATCGGCGCCCTCCCCCCTGACGCCTCCGGCCGGGTCGGCCGAGCGGCC
>JAGWNV010000264.1 GCA_028872975.1 Acidobacteriota bacterium | reverse complement strand
CTGGGGCGAGTGCCGCCCCGATCCACCGACCCTCATCTGCGCTCCAACGTCATCGCCACCGCGGCCCGGCTGCTCGCCACCGAAGGCGCTCTCTCCGCCCGGCGCTTGGCGAACGAGCTGGGCACCTCAACGATGGTCGTCTACACGCACTTCGGCGGGATGGACGAGCTGACTCGACAGGTGATGCGCCGAGGTTTCGTCGACTTCGGAGCAGAACTGGACCGCGGTGCCGTCACCAGCGACGCCGTCGCCGACTGGATGACCTACCTGTGGAACTACCGCCGCTTCGCGTTACGCGAACCCCACCTGTACACCGTGATGTTCGGTCCTCGACTTGCCGACTTCAACCGCGGTGACCCCGCCGACCGGGATGCCGCCAGGTCCACCTACGTCTCACTCCTGCGTCGCATCCACGCCTCCGTCAACGAGGGTCGATGGCAGATCGAGGACGTCACCACAGCCGGCGACGCCGCCTGGTCCGGCGTCCACGGCCACACGACGCTCGAACTGAGCGGATTCTTCGATGCGGTCGGCCGGGACCCAGTCCGCTCGTACAGCGAGATCCTCACGAGAATGTCGATCGGCTTCGGCGACGACGCTCCCTCCACCGCTCGCTCGCTGGCGACGTCCAGACGGCGATCCGTCCGCGCCGACCGAGCCGAGTCCGCGCCCGCCTGAGCGTTGCCGTCACGGGGCCTCGCAGCGTCACTACGCCACCGAGGAGCCAAGGACCAAGAAGGATGTCCCACGACGCCGCGCAACGCCCCTGCGCATGCCCGCCTGGGCCACACCGGGCCGGGTGGTCGGCCTCGGACCGGCGCTTCGCCGCGAAGGCGCGATCCTCTTCTGACCACGCTGTGACCATGAGGTCACCACCTCATGGCTCTCCAGACCGACGCGTCGCCCCGGTGACCTGGGACGACGCCTGGTGAGAGAAGCTCGGGGGGGAGGACTCGAACCCCCAATAACAGGGCCAGAACCTGTCGTGTTGCCGATTACACCACCCCCGAACGGGTGGTTCGAGGCTAGCCGAAACGGCCGAGCCGACGGCCAACGCCCAGGTCAGCGTGGCGACCCCGGCGCCCACGCGGCAGCGGTCGCCGTGGCGCCCCCGCTGTCGAAGCGGTGCAGATGGGAGTACCCGATCACCCTGCCCACGGCGACGGCGAGGGCCTCCTTGGCGAAGTAGGGGACGGCCGACCACCCCCGGATCGGCGACGTCGTGGCCGGCGCCGGCTGGGCCCTGAGGCCGACGTCGGTGGCGATGGCGAGCGACCGGTGCTCGTGGAAGCCGTCGGTGGCGACCACCACCGTCCGGTCCCCCCGTCGACGCAGGAGGGCGGCGGCGTCGGCGAGGTTGGCCCAGGAGTCGTCGCCGCCAACCTCGGCGACGTCGCCGGCAGGGACGCCGCGGGCGACGAGCCAGATCCGCGACGCCTGGGCCTCGGTGTAGCGGTCACCCCGCTCCTTGGAGCCGGTGGCCACCACGAGGGGGGCCACGCCGCTGCGGTACAGGGCGAGGGCGTCCGCCAGCCGGGCGGCGAGATCGGGCGAGGGCACCCCGTTGTACTGGGCCGCCCCCATGACGACGATGGCCTGGGCCGGCGAGGTGTCGGTCCGGCGGCTGGTCAGCCACACCTGCACGGCGGTGACGGCCAGGTACGCGACCGTCACCGCCACCGCCGCCACCAGCACCCGCCGCCCGTACCCCCAGGCGAACCGCCGTCCGGGGATGCCGCCCGTCGCCACCAGAGCCTCAGGCGGAGTCGGCGCCGAGCCGGGCCAGGGCGGCCTCGACGCGGGCCAGGGCCCGAGGGCGGCCGAGGACCTCGAGGGACTCGAACAGCGGCGGTCCGACGCTCCTGCCGGTGACGGCCACCCGGACCGGAGCCTGGGCCCGGCCCAGCTTCCTGCCCACGGACTCGGCCACCGCCGTCGTGGCGGCATGGATGTCGGCCGCCGTCCAAGGACAGCTCCGGAAGGCGGCCGCCACCCCGGCCAGCACGGCCTGGGCCGCCTCCCGGTCCTTCGTGGCCTCCCGCCAGGACCGCTCGTCCACGACGGGCTCGTCGAGGAAGAGGAAGTCCACCATGGCCGGGACCTCGGAGAGGAGGCTCACCCGCTCCTGCACCAGAGGGGCGAGGGCCCGGAAGGCGCCGGGGTCGAAGTTCTCCGCCGGCCACGGGGCGAGGGGGGGCTCGGTCCAGGGCCTGGCCGCCTCCTCGAAGGCCTCGACGGCCATGGCCCGGAGGTATTCGGCGTTCACGTGCCGGAGCTTGGTCACGTCGAAGAAGGCCGGCGAGTGGTTCACGTCCTCGAGCCGGAACCGGTCGACGAGCTCCTCGAGGGGCAGGATCTCCCGCCCCTCGGGGTGGCTCCAGCCGAGGAGGGCCAGGTAGTTCCGCATGGCGTCGGGGAGATACCCCTCCTCCCGGTACAGCTCCACAGCCACCGGGTCTCGCCGCTTGGAGAGCTTCTGGCGCTTCTCGTTCACGAGCATGGGCAGGTGGGCGAAGGCGGGCAGCGTGGCCCCGGCCCCCTCGAGGGCCCGCCACAACAGGAGGGCCTTCGGGGTGGAGGGCAGGAGGTCCTCGCCGCGGATCACGTGGGTGATGGCCATGTCGATGTCGTCGACGACGTTGGCCAGCACGAACAGGGGCTGGCCGTTCGACTTCACGACCACGAAGTCCTCGATGGCCCCGTGGGGGAACCGGACGTCGCCCCGGACGAGGTCGTGGACGACGGTGGTCCCCTCGTCGGGGACCCGGAACCGCAGGGCGTGGCCGGCCCGGTCCAGGCCCCGGGGGCGGCAGAACCCGTCGTAGCCCGGGGTGGCATTGGCCTTGGCCCGGGCCTCGACCTGCTCCCGGGTGCAGTCACAGGCGTAGAGGGCGCCGCTCTCCCACAACCGGTCCACGGCCCGCTCGTGGTCGCCGGCCCGCGCCGACTGCCGGTAGGGCCCTTCGTCGGGGTCGAGCCCGAGCCAGGCCATGGCCGAGACGATGCCCGTGACCCATTCCTCGCGGTTGCGCTCGGCGTCGGTGTCCTCGATGCGCAGCACGAAGGTGCCGCCGCGCTGGCGGGCGAAGAGCCAGTTGAACAGCGCCGTGCGGGCGCTGCCGACATGGAAGTAGCCCGTGGGTGACGGGGCGAAGCGGACCCGCGGCCGGGCCGGCGCCCCGCTCGGGGCGGCCGTCACCGGGCCTATTCGCCCTCGACGAGCGAGATGGCCCCGGTCGGGCAGTTGTTGGCCGCCATCCGGACCTTCTCCTGCAACTCCGCCGGCGGCTCCTCCTGGAGCACGTAGAGGAAGCCGTCGTCGCGCACCTCGAACACCTCGGGCACGATCCCCATGCACACGCCGTTCGACGCACACACGTCGTAGTCGACGACGATCTTCATCCGGTGGCACCTCCGTTCTGCCCGACCGGCCGGTCGCCGGCGGGCACCAGCCCTGTCCAGGCGGGGCGAACCCGAGTGTAGTGCCGCGCCTTCGGGGCTCCCCCGCTCAGGGTTTGTCGGTGCCGAGGACCCACATGGAGAAGAACTGGGACCCGCCCCCGTAGGCGTGGCCGAGGGCGCGTCGCACCCCGTCGACCTGGTGCTCGCCGGCCTGGCCCCGCACCTGGAGGGCGACCTCCAGGAACCGCAGCATCCCCGACGCCCCGATGGGGTTCGACGACAACACGCCCCCCGAGCAGTTCCAGGGGATGTCG
>JAGWNV010000263.1 GCA_028872975.1 Acidobacteriota bacterium | reverse complement strand
TGAGGTCCAGCTTGATGAAGTCCGGTGTCAGCTCGAGGACGTGGCGGAGCGAGGCGTAGCCCGCTCCGGTGTCGTCCACGGCGAGACGAAGCCCCGCATCCCGCAGTGGTGCCAGGTTGGCCCGCAGACGGGCGTAGTCCTCGACGGGGGCGTGCTCGGTCAGTTCGACCACGGTCGTGTCGAGCCTGGGGATCGCCGAGGCGAGGTCCCCGAAGCGCGCCGACGATGCGGTGGCCGGAGACACGTTGAGGGCGAGGAAGACCTCGGAGGGCCTCCCCTTCGCCCGCTCCACCGCCTCGGCGACGACCGCCTGCTCGAGCTCGAGGCCGCGCCCGAGGCGCCAGGCGTCGGCGAACACCTCGTCGGGCCGCCCGCCGATACCGGGGAAGCGGCTGAGGGCCTCCATCCCGGCCACACGCCGTGTGCCGAGGTCGACCACGGGTTGGAAGACGACGGAGAAGGCCTTCTCCTCGACGAGGGCGCGCACCTCGGCGGCCCGCCTGCGGTCGGGCAACGGGATGCCGGAGGACCGTGGCCGGCGGGCCTCGTCGATGACGTGGCCGGCCACCTCGGGCGACAGGGCCCCGCGGCCTTCGACGACCGCCCGCACCGCCGCCCCCAGGTCGATCCTGGGGGTCTTCAGCAGGTAGCCCACGGCGCCGGCCTTCAACATGTCGATCACGTCCTCGCGTTGTCCGTGCCCGGAGAGGGCGAGGACCGCCGTGGCCGGCGACCGCCCGATGATGGCCCGCGTGACGGCGGGGCCCCGGACAGCGCCGAAGAGGTGCACGTCGACGACGGCCACGTCGGGCCGGTGCTCGGCAGCGAGGGCCTCGGCCTCACGCTCCGATCCGGTGGCGCCGACGAGGGTCATCTCGGGGTCCCCGCCGACGAGCGCCCCGAGGGCGGCCCGGACGGCGGCGTCGTCGTCGACCACGAGGACCCGCAGCGGGGCCTCGGCCCGGCCGGGAGGACCGGGCGCGGCGGCGGGCGAGGCGCTGCCCGCCGCGTCCCCAGGATCATCCATGTCGGCCGTTCCCCCAATGTGGGACAGCCCCCTGCCACCCCCGATGCTGTCGGCTGCCGGAGCCCGGGGTCTAGGGTCCAAGGTCCCATCGTGATGCCACGCTCGAACCCGTCGCCACGAATCGCTCCCCTCCGGCCCGACGAGCGCTCCGGCCCCCAGGAGGAGCTGCTGGCGGGCACCATGGACGCCCTCCAGGGCGCCCGCATCTTCTCGACCCTGGTGCGGGCCCCAGGCCTCTTCCGGCGCTGGCTCCCCTTCGCCGGCAAGCTCCTCTCCGGCAAGCTCCCCGCCCGGGACCGGGAGCTCCTCATCCTCCGCACCGCCTGGAATTGCCGGGCCGACTACGAGTGGGGGCACCACGTCGCCCTCGGGCTCGCCGCCGGCCTCGGCCGCGAGGAGATCGACCGCATCCCCGGCGGACCCGCCGCGCCCGGCTGGGCGCCACCCGACGCGCTCCTCCTCCAGGCCGCCGACGAGCTCCACCGCCACCAGCAGATCGCCGACGCGACCTGGAGGGACCTCGAAGCCTCCTACGACGAGCAGCAGCTGATCGAGCTCCCCATGCTCGTCGGCCACTACCACCTCGTGGCCATGACGTTGAAGTCCCTCGGCGTCGAACTGGAGCCTGGCTTCGAGGCACTGCCGTCGTGACCGGCCCGGCCCGGCCGGCGCCGGCGCTCGCGGGGAGGAAGGTCCTGGTCGTCGGGGCCGGCACCCGGCCGTCGGCCGACCCGGACGCGCCGATGGGCAACGGACGCGCCGTGAGCGTCCTCGCCGCCCGCGAGGGAGCGGCGGTGGCCTGCCTCGACGTCGACGAGGCGGCGGCCCGGGCGACTGCTGGGATGGTCGAGGCGGCACGGGGGGAAGCCGCCGTCCTCGTCGGCGACGTCGCCGATCCCGACACGGCCTCCTCCTGCGTCGAGGATGCGGCGCGGGCCCTCGGCGGCCTCGACGGACTCGTCCTGAACGTCGGGATCGGGCGCGGGTTCGGGCTGTCGGGGACGTCTGCAGAGGACTGGGACACCGCCTTCGCCGTCAACGTCCGGGCGCACTTCCTCGCCGCCCGGGCCGCCGTCGACCGCTTCGAGCCGGGCTCCTCGATCGTCTTCGTGAGCTCGGTGGCCGGCCTGCGCCCCGGCAGCGGCATCCCCTCCTACGACGCGTCCAAGGCGGCGCTGACCGGGCTGTGCCGCCACGTCGCCCTCGAAGCGGGCCGCCAGGGGATCAGGGCCAACGTCGTCGCCCCCGGGCTCATCGACACCCCCCTCGGCCGCCTGGCATCCGCCGGGCGACCCTCGCGCCATCGCACGCCGGTCCCCCTCGGGCGCCTGGGGACGGCGGCCGAGGTGGCCGAGGCCGTCGTGTACCTCCTCTCCGACCGGGCCAGCTACGTGACCGGCCAGGTCCTGGCCGTCGACGGCGGTCTCACCCTGGTCTAGAGCCCTCTGCCGTCGGGCCGCGCCTAAGGTCGCCGGTCCGTGGGCCCCTCGTACTGGCGGAGCAAGGCCGAGGACGAGGCCATGGAGGACGAGCACGGCTTTCTCTGGCGGGCCCTTCTCGACACCGTGGACGTCGAGCTCGCCGGCGCCAGGGTCCTCGACGTCGGCTGCAGCCGCGGCGGGCTCCTCCGCATGGTCGCCGACCGGTGGCCGATCGCCGAAGGCGCCGGATACGACCCCGCCGCCCTCGCCGTCGAGGATGCCGCGGCGCGCACCGGAAGCCGCCCCCTGCGCTTCGCCGTGGCCGACACCGTGCCCGACGGCTGGGCCGGCTTCGACGTGGCGCTCAGCCACGAGGTGCTCTACCTCCTCGACGATCTCGCCGCCCACGCCGGCGCCGTCCACGCCGCGCTCGTTCCCGGGGGCGCGTACTTCGCGGTCATGGGCGTGCACCGCGACAGCCCCCTCATGGCCGACTGGCACCGGGCGAACGCCGAGGCCCTGGGCCTCCCCGCCCTGCGCGGCGTCGACGAGGTGCTCGCCTGCTTCACCGGTGCCGGGTTCGACGCCACCGTGGCCCGCTTGTCGCTCGGCTTCGTCCCCTGGGACGCTCACGGGCACCGGGTGGGCGGGCACCTGGCCGACTGGCTCGCCTACTACCACGAGCAGAAGCTCGTCCTGCGCTTCGCCCGCTGACGGCGGGGCGGCGAGGGCCCGCACTAGCGTGGGAACCGGTGTCGGGCCGCATGCAGGACCGCTCGGGGGCTGAGGCACGCGCCATGCACTGGGACGCCGCCTACCGCGACGGCGGCACCGAGGGCGTGAGCTGGTTCGAGCACGACCCGGCGGTGTCGATGGCGCTCGTCGGCCTCCTCGCCCCCGACCGCTCGACCGCCGTCGTCGACGTCGGTGGCGGGGCCTCCTTCCTCGTGGACCGGCTCGTCGCCGCCGGCTACGGCGATGTCTCGGTGCTCGACGTCTCGGCCCTGGCCCTGGCCGAGTCCCGCCGGCGCCTCGCTGCCACGACCGCCGTCCACTGGCTCGAGGAGGACGTCCTCGAGTGGCGACCCGGTCGCCGCTACGGGCTCTGGCACGACCGCGCCGTGTTCCACTTCCTCACCGACGATGCCTCGCGGGCCCGCTACCTCCGCACGCTGGCCGAGGCCCTCGTCCCGGGAGGCGCCGTCGTCGTCGGCACCTTCGACGCCGACGGCCCCGAGCAGTGCTCCGGGCTCCCCGTCGCCCGGTACTCGGCCGA
>JAGWNV010000262.1 GCA_028872975.1 Acidobacteriota bacterium | reverse complement strand
GGGGCTCCGGGCCGTGTCGGACTTCGAGAACGAGCTGCAGATGGCCCAGATGAACCGCCAGCTGTCGGGCATCGAGACCCTCTTCATCCCCACCAGTTCCACCTCCTCCTTCGTCGCCTCCCGGCTGCTCCGGGAGGTGGCCCGCTACGGCGGGGACGTCTCGGCGTTCGTGCCCAAGGCCATCGGCACCCGCCTGGCGGAGAAGTTCGGATGACCGGGACCCGGCCCTCGTGGGCGGGAGGCCGATGACCGAGCCCTTCGACGGGGAGATCGAGCCGTTCGCGGCGCCGGCGGGGGCCGCCGACGACGCCGAGAGCCTCATCCGCCGGGCCGCCGACGTCGTGAGCTCGGCCCGGGCCATGCCGCTGTCCACCTCGGTGCTCGTCGCCCGCGACGAGCTGCTCGAGGTCCTCCAGGCCGCCATGGACCGGCTCCCCGACGAGCTGCGCCAGGCCCGGTGGCTTCTCCGCGAGCGCGACGAGTTCATCGCCCAGCGCCGGCGGGAGGCCGAGGACCTGCTCGAGGACGTCCGGGCCCAGGCCGAGCGGATGGTCCAGCGCACCGAGATCGTCCGCCAGGCCAACCAGGTGGCCCAGCGCATCCTCGACGACGCCCGGGAGGAGGCCCGCCGGCTCCGCCACGAGGCGGAGGACTTCTGCGACCAGAAGCTGGCCTCCTTCGAGATCGTCCTCGACCGGACCTTGAAGACCGTCCAGGCCGGCCGGGAGAAGCTCCAGGCCACTCCGCCGCCCCCGGCCGTCCAGGAGAAGGAGGCGGCCAAGGGCGGGGGGACGGGTGAAGGCGGCGCCTTCTTCGACCAGGACGAGTCCGAGCGCTGGTGACGACGGCCACCTCGGCCCGGCCCTTCCTCGTCCACGCGGCGCGGTTGCGCCGGTCGGTGGGGAGCCGCCAGCACGAGGTCCGGCGCGGCGCCATCGAGGACCTGGCCTGCTCGGGGAGCCGGGTCCCCGAGGGCAGCGAGGTCGAGGCCGACGTCGTCCTCGAGTCGGTGATGGGGGGACTGTCGGTGGCGGGCACCGTCCGGGCCCCCTGGGTGGGGACCTGCCGGCGCTGCCTCGAGCCCGCCGGGGGCGTCCTCGAGCTGCCCGTCCGGGAGCACTTCACCGAGGAGGGCGACGGCGAGGAGACCTACCGGCTCGACGACGGCGAGGCCGATCTCGAGCCCATGGTCCGCGACGCCGTGCTCCTCGAGCTGCCCCAGGCCCCCCTGTGCCGGCCCGACTGCCAGGGGCTGTGCCCGACCTGCGGGGCCAACCGGAATCTCGAGGCCTGTGACTGCGCGCCGGTGCGCGACGACCGGTGGGCGGCGCTCGACGCGCTCCGGGTGCCGGACGCGGCGGGCCCCGGCTACCCTGGACAGGCTCCCGACCACCCCGAGGTGCTCCCCAGCCATGGCCGTCCCCAAGAAGAAGACCTCCAAGGCGAAGGGCCGTAGCCGCCGGGCGGCCAACTGGGTCCTCCGGCCGCCGGCGCGCAGCGTCTGCCCCCACTGCAACCAGGCCAAGGTCCCCCACGTCGTGTGCCCGAATTGCGGGTGGTACAAGGGCCGGCAGGCCGTCGAGATCGACTAGTGCCGACCGGCCGGGCCCGGCGCTCGCCGTCGGCGGACGCCGCCGGCCTGCCGGTGGCCGTCGACGCCATGGGGGGCGACAAGGCCCCTGGGGAGATCGTGAGCGGCGCCCGCCAGGCCGTCGCAGAGCTCGGGGTGCCGGTGGTCCTCGTGGGCCGTCGGGAGGACCTCGGTGACACCGGCGACCTCGAGGTCCTCGACGCCTCCGAGGTCGTCGCCATGGACGAGGACCCGGCCCAGGGGGTCCGCCGAAAGAAGGACTCGTCGCTCGTGCGGGCCGCCGAGGCGGTGCGCGACGGCCGGGCCTCGGCGATGGTGAGCGCCGGCAACACCGGTGCCACCATGGCGAGCGCCCTCCTGCGCATGGGCCGGCTCCCGGGGGTGGTCCGGCCCGCCATCGCCACTCCCATCCCCAACCCCGGCACCCATCCGACCGTGCTCCTCGACGCCGGCGCCAACGCCGAGTGCACCGCCGCCATGCTCGTCCAGTTCGCCCAGATGGGCGCCGCCTACTCCCGGGCCCGCTACGGGATCGGCGAGCCCTCGGTGGCGCTCCTGTCGATCGGGGAGGAGCCCACCAAGGGCACCCCGCTCGTGAAGGAGACCCACGCCGCCCTGGCGGCCCTGGGCAGCCTGCGGTTCGTCGGCAACGTCGAGGGCCGTGACCTGCTGCCGGGCACGGCCGACGTGGTGGTGACCGACGGCTTCACCGGCAACGTCGTGCTCAAGACCCTCGAAGGGTCGTTGCGGTTCTTCATGTCGGCCCTGGGCGAGGTCTTCGGGCGCGACGAGGCGACGGCCCGGGCCGCCGAGGCCCTCCTGCCCCACCTGGGGCCCCTGGCCGAGGAGTTCGACCCCGACAACACCGGTGGGGCCATGCTCCTCGGGGTCGACGGCGTGTGCGTGATCAGCCACGGCTCCTCCTCGGCCCGGGCCGTCGTCTCCGCCGTCGGCGTGGCCCGGGACGTGGTGGCGGCCGGGCTGGTGGCCTCGCTGGCCGAGGCGGTGGCTGCTCCGGGGCGCTGACCAGGGAGAACCCGGGCCGGGCCGGCCCGCCAGGTAGGATCCCTGCGCCGAACGCCCCAACCGCAGGAGACGACGTGCCCGCCGAGACACATGTCGAGAAGGGTCCGCTCGACCGCAAGGAGGTCTTCGAGCTGATCCGTGACCAGCTCGCCGACATCCTCGAGATCGAGCCGTCCGCCATCAGCGAGTCCGCGTCCTTCGCCGAGGACCTCGACGCCGACTCCCTGGCCCTCATCGAGCTGGTCGAAGCCCTCGAGGAGGAGCTCGGGGAGCGGACCGTGGGGTTCCGGATCGAAGACGAGGACCTCGAGGACCTGCGGACCGTCCGCGACGCCGTCGACTACGTCGTGGCCAAGCTCGGAGCGACCTGACACGGCGCTCGATCCCGCCGGTGCCCAGGCGGCCATCGAGCCGCTCACCCGCCTGCTGGGCTTCGAGTTCTCCGACGCCGAGCTGCTGGTGCAGGCCCTCTCCCACCGGTCCTGGTGCGCGGAGGCGGGGGGCATGCCCTCCAACGAGCGCCTCGAGTTCCTCGGCGACGCCGTCCTCGGCCTGGTGGTGGCCGAGCACACCTATCGTGCCTATCCCGAGCTTCCCGAAGGATCGCTCGCCAAGGTCAGGGCGGCAGTGGTGAACACCCACGTCCTCGCCGAGGTGGCCGTCGACCTCGACCTGGGAGAGATGGTGCTGCTCGGACGGGGCGAGGCGGCCTCGGGCGGGCGTCACAAGGCCTCGATCCTCGCCAACTCCATGGAGGCCCTCATCGGCGCCGTCTACCTCGACCAGGGGTGGGAAGCCGCAGCCGGGCTGGTCTTGCGGCTCCTCGGCCCCCGTATCGCCGAGGCGGCGGCCGGGCCCGGTGCGGAGGACTTCAAGACCAGGCTCCAGGAGCTCGTCATCCGCCGCGCCGGGGAGCTCCCCCGCTACGAGGTGGACGGTGCCGGGCCCGACCATGCCCGTCGCTACACGGCGGCGGTCTTCGTCGGGGGCCGGCCCGCCGGCCGGGGCGAGGGACGGTCCAAGAAGGACGCCGAGCAGGCTGCCGCCCGGCAGGCCTGGCAGAGCCTGGCGGTGGTCGACGCCGAGCCGGACGGGACGGGGGGCGAGGATG
>JAGWNV010000261.1 GCA_028872975.1 Acidobacteriota bacterium | reverse complement strand
CGCCGGTGGCCGCCGGTGCCCTCGTCGCCTCCGGGCCCGGGGTCCCCGCCGGGCACCGCATCGGTCGGCTCGGCGTCGGTCGGCTCCGCGTCGGTGGGCGCGGAGCCGGTCGACGTCGTCACTCGGGGGGCGATACCCGGCCCGGCCACGGCCGGCACGGGAGGCGACGGGGGCGTCGCCCTGCGGTCACAGTCGCAGGGGCTTGACCGGGCTCACCACCAGGGCGGGATCGGACCGCCAGTCCACGCCCGGCACGTCGACGTACAGCTCCACCTCGTTGCCGTCGGGATCGAGGATGTAGAGGCTGTGGCTCACGGTGTGGTCGCTGGCGCCGGTCACCGTGACCCCCGCCTCCTCCAGGGCGGCCAGAGCGTGGCGGAGCTCGTCGTCGCTGTCTCCCACCTTCAGGCCGAAGTGGTAGAGGCCCACCCGGCGGCCCCTCGGTTGCGCCTCGGCATCCTCGCCCACCTCGATCAGGAGCAGCTCGTGGTGCGTCCGGCCCGACGCCGAGGTGAAGGCGGCCGCCGGGAAGCCGAGCGCCCCGGGGTCGATCTGGCGGAATCCGAGCACGTCCCGGTAGAAGCCGACGGAGCGCTCCAGGTTCCGGACGTAGAGCACGATGTGACCCAGGTCCTTGACCTCCACGGTCGCTCCTCTCGCCAGGCGGTGTCCTCCATGGTGCCAACCGCCTCCGACGAGCCGCTATTCCGGGCTCCTATGCTGCGGCCGTGGAGCTCGGTCCCGAGGAGCTGCGTGTGCTCGGCAGCCTGGTGGAGAAGGAGCTCACCACCCCACAGCAGTACCCCCTGACCCTGCACGCGCTGGCCCTCGCCTGCAACCAGGTGTCGAACCGGGAGCCCGTGGTCCACTACGACGAGGCCACCGTCGAGGCGGCCGTCACGCGGGCCAAGACCCTGGGGCTCGTGCGGTTCGTCCATCCCTCCCACGGCCGGTCCGCGCTGCGGTACCGCCACGAGCTGGCCGAGCAGCTGGCCCTCGGGGAGCAGCCGCTCGCCCTCCTGGCCGTCCTCGTGCTGCGCGGCCCCCAGACCGCGGGCGAGCTGCGGGCGAGGACGGAACGGATGGCCGGCTTCGGCGACCTCTCCGAGGTGGAGGCCGAGCTCGAGGCCCTGGCCCGGCGGGAGGAGCCCCTGGTGGCCCGCATGCCGAGGGGTCCGGGGCAGAAGGAGGACCGCTTCCGCCACCTGCTGGCGCCGGCGGGGCCCGCTGTCGCCGGCGGGCCCGGGCCCGATGTCACCATCGGCGACCCGGCCCCCGGGGACCCGGCCGCGCCGCTGCCCTCCCCGGCGGCGTCGGCACCCCTCCCGGGACTGGCCGGCGAGCTGGCCGAGCTGCGGGCCGAGGTGGTCGCCTTGCGACGCGACCTCGACGAGCTGCGCGCCCAGCTCGGCGCCTGAGACGGCAAGGACCGCCGGTGGCCGACCACGACAGGGGCCGGGTGGCGCGTTGGAGGGTCCGCCCCGGCCACCCGCCGCTGCTGGCCCGTCGGCGTCCCGACGACCTGACGGGAGCGCCCGGGGACCGGGCCGCCACCGAAGGGGCCACCGCCCGCCAGATCGAGGAGCTCGCCTCGTGGCAGGACCGCCTGTGGGCCGAGGGCCGCCGGTCGCTCCTCGTGGTGCTCCAGGGGGTCGACGCAGCCGGCAAGGACGGGACGATCAAGCACGTGTTCCGGGGCGTGAACCCCCAGGGGGTCCGGGTGGCGTCGTTCAAGGAGCCGACGCCGCTCGAGCTCGCCCACGACTTCTTGTGGCGCGTCCACCGGCTCGTGCCTGCCGCCGGCGAGATCGGCATCTTCAACCGGTCCCACTACGAGGACGTCCTCGTGGTCCGCGTCCACGAGCTCGTGCCCGAGGCGGTGTGGCGGGCCCGCTTCGACGACATCGTCGCCTTCGAGCGGATCCTCGGCCACGGCGGCACCTCCGTGGTGAAGCTCATGCTCCACATCTCCTTCGAGGAGCAGGGCGCCCGCCTCGGGGACCGCCTGGCGCGGCCCGACAAGCAGTGGAAGCTCCAGAGCTCGGACGTCGCCGAGCGTCCCCGCTGGGAGGCCTACATGGCGGCCTACGAGGAGGCCCTGGCCCGCACCGGCACCGAGGAGTCGCCGTGGTACGTGGTGCCGGGCGACCGCAAGTGGTTCCGCAACTGGGTGGTGGGGGAGATCCTCCTCCACACCCTCGCGGCCATGGACCCCCGGTACCCGACGCGCCCCCGGCCCGACGTCCCCGCCGGGCCGTGACGGACCCCGCGCCCGGGCGGGGGCGCCGGTAGCCTGCTGGCGTCGTCGGGGCCCGTCCCGGGCGCCGGCACCGGCAAAGGAGCGGCGCGTGTCCCAATTCCCCCCGCCCGAGGCCCCCGCCTCCGTGACCACCTTCCCCATCACCACCGCCTTCGACTTCGTCGAGTACCGGACGGTGCGCACCCTCGGCTCCTGCTTCGGCCTCGTGGTCCGGTCCATGGGGGCGGTGCGCGGCCTGGGGGCGTCCTTCAAGGCCATCGCCGGCGGCGAGGTGACGCAGTACACCAAGCTCCTCGAGGACAGCCGTCGTCACGCCATGGACCGGCTCATCGAGAACGCCCGGATCATGGGGGCCAACGCCGTGGTGGGGATGCGGTTCGACTCCTCGGAGATCGGCCAGAGCCTCACCGAGATCGCCGCCTACGGCACCGCCGTGGTCGTCGAGGCACGGCCGCCCTCGTAGTGGTCGTCGTCCTCTACGTCCTCGTGGGCGTGGCCGTCCTCGTCGCCGTCGTGATGAGCATCTTCGTCCGGCGCCACGGGGAGTCCTCCGGGCCCCAGCCCGGGTGGACGCCCACCGCCGAGGTCTTCCGGGACCCGGGCAGCGAGCGGCTCATGCGGGTGTGGACAGACCCCGGGGGTGGGCGGCACTACCTGCCGGACTGACGCGCACCGACCCGGCCCCTCGGGGCCGGGTCGGTGGTGAGCTCCCGCTCGGTCAGGGTGTGCTGCAGGTCAGACGCCTGCAGGAACCTTGACCTCGTGGTGGAGCGAGCTGGGGAACTCGGTGTCCTCGGGCGTCCGGCGGAAGTGCCACACCCCGAACAGGGTGAGCAGCGCCATGACGGCGGCGAGGATGAAGGACACGATGGCGGCCACGAGGGCGATCTGGCCCATCGTCCAGAAGGCGTAGGCCTCGAGGAGCAGTCCTCGCAGCGTCGTGCCCTGGAACACCGTCTGCACCTCGGCCTTGAGGGTCGCGTTGTTCGGGTTGGCCCGAGAGGCCGTCGACACCGCCGAGTAGACGCCGTTGTAGGGCATCTCGCTCAGGTGGACGGCGATGAAGTGGTCGGCGTAGGCCTCGGCCTGCTGCCCGGTGAGCAGCGGCTGGCCGGCGTACTTGTTGAGGTACGGGCCGATCTTCGGGCTGGCCAGCTCCTGGCTGCCGAGCGCCGGGAAGGTGATCTGCTGCATGGCCAGCTGGTCGTGGACGTTGCTGTTGGCGTAGCTGTGCGCCCACAGGCCGAGCGAGCCGGCTGCGATCAGCACGATGGTGAGGACCGCCCCACCGGCTGTCGCAAGCATGTCGAATGTCTTGCGCCGCATGGTTCTTGCTCCTTGCTCACAGCCCCTATTCGGGACTCTGGGGACAGCTTGCGCTTTTGTGCACAAGGGCCCCCAGGGGAGAAAGTCCCTGCTGACGGGTCCGAAGGTCGCTGGTGGCGGGGGCCGGGCCTAGAGGGAGCGGGCGCCGGAGCGTTCGATGGTGGTC
>JAGWNV010000260.1 GCA_028872975.1 Acidobacteriota bacterium | reverse complement strand
TCGACGTCGACCGCCGGCGCGCCGCCCGGGTGGTGGTGGCCCTGTGCGTGGCCGGGGTGGTGGTGGCGGCCGGTGCCCTCTTCTACGACGGCGCCCACAAGAACGCGCAGATCACCGCCCTGCGCCAGCGGGGCGTGCCCGTCACGATGACGGTCGACGACTGCCGGGGACTGCTCGGAGGCAGCGGGAGCAACGCCGCGGGCTACTCCTGCTGGGGATCGTTCACCGAGGCGAGCCGCCGCTACACCGAGTACCTCCCCGGCACCGCCCTCCACGCCCCCGGGTCCACGGTCCGCGTGGTGACCGTCTCCGACGACCCCGCCCTCGTCACGACCCCGGCGATGCTCGCCGGGGAGACGGCGTCTTGGCGGGTGTTCCTGCTCCCCTCGACTCTTCTCGGCGCCGTCGCCGTCCTGGCCGGCGCCGTGGCGCTGCGCCGCCGGAGCCGTCAGCCGGCGCCGCGCTCCCTGCGGTCCCGCCTCTGGTCGGGCGGGGGTCGTCTCGGCGAGGCCGCCGGCGGCGTATAGCGCCGGTTCGCCCTGGGCCCTCTGGCGCCCGGGGGCGGGAGGTCCTCGGCCGCCGCCCGCGCTGCCTGCTGGGCCCGGTAGGCCCGGACGATGAACCAGGCGCCCACGAAGACGAAGGGGAACCCGAATCCCCACCAGTGGAGGTTGAACACGGCGAGCCCGTAGAGGGCGGTGGCGATGCCGGTGTAGAGACGCAGGCGCAGGAACGACGTCACCAGGATGACGAGGGCCAGGGCGAGGAGCACGAGCTCGAGCTCGTGGGTGAGGGTCACAGAGACGTGCCGGGGGTTGGGCCGCCCACCGAGCGTGGCCGGAGGGTTGTTCGAGAGCTGGTGGGCGGCGATGAGGATGGCGATGAGGCCGGCGATGGGCGCCAGGGAGAGCCCGACGAGCCGCTCGGTGTCGTCGGACCGCTTGGCCGCCTCGAGCTCCTCGAAGGTGGGCGGTCGCCGGCCGCCCTGCGGGCGGGCCCCGGCGGCGTCCTCGGACTTCAAGACGGCGCGCTGGAGCCGCTCGCCGAGCCCGGGCTTGCCCGACCGCTCCCCGGATCCTCGGAGGCGGGGGGCGCGGGCGAGGAGCCGCTGCCAGAGTCGGAGCTGGGGAGCGCCGCCCGGGTCGGCCGGCGCGCCACGGGCGGGCATCGGGCAAGGGTACCGCCGGTCCTCCGCGCACGCCGATCGGCCCGGAGGCGTTCCGGGCGGTCGCAAGAGGTCCTGAGTAGCCTCTCGCCCATGGCGCGGCGACGTGAACTCGACCTCGGCGACATCTGGCTCTTCTCGGCCTGCACGGCCGGGCAGCTCAAGACCATCCGGCGGCAGGTGGAGGAGATCACCGTGGCGGCCGGCCGGATGCTCGTCGAGGAGGGGACCGTCGGCCGGGAGTTCTTCTTCATCATCGACGGCACGGCCACGGTGCGCAAGGGCGGGAGGAAGGTGGCGACGCTCGGCCCGGGCCAGTACTTCGGCGAGCTGTCCCTTCTCGACCGCCAGCCCCGGTCCGCCACCGTGACGGCCGATACCGACCTGACGCTCCTCGTCCTCGACCAGCGGCGGTTCAACGGGCTCCTCGACGACATGCCGACCCTCGCCCACAAGCTCCTCGCCGCCATGGCCCAGCGCATCCGCGACGCGGACGCCCGGGCCGTGCAGTAGCCGGGCCGGTCGTCGACCCTGCCGGTCAGGTCCCGGCCGGCGCCGACTCGGCCATCGGCTCGGGGGCACCGAGGGAGCGTTCCACCACCTGGGAGAGGTCGAGCACCGAGACCTCGTCCTCGCGCTGGCGGGCCCGCACGGCGTCGTCGAGCATGATGAGGCAGTAGGGACAGGCGGTCGAGACGACCCCGGCGCCGGTGTTGAGCGCCTCGTCGGTCCGCTCGAGGTTGACCCGCTTGCCCAGGGTCTCCTCCATCCACATCCTGGCCCCCCCGGCGCCGCAGCAGAAGCTCCGCTCCCGGCACCGGGGCATCTCGATCTGCTCCACGCCCTCGATGGCGTCGAGGACGGTCCGGGGCTCGTCGAAGACCCGGTTGTGCCGGCCGAGGTAGCAGGGGTCGTGGTACGTGACCGAGGTCTCGAGGGTGCCGGGCCTGAGCCGGCCCTCGGCCACCAGCCGGCCGAGGAGCTGCGAATGGTGGATGACCTCGAAGTTGCCCCCGAGCCCCGGGTACTCCCGGCCGAGGGCGTTGAAGCAGTGGGGGCAGGAGGCCACGACCTTCTTGGCCCCCGCACCCTCCAAGGTGGCGATGTTGGCCTTGCCCTGCTCCTGGTACAGGTACTCGTTGCCAAGCCGCCGCGCCGGGTCCCCGGTGCAGGACTCCCGGGGCCCGAGGATCCCGAAGCGGACCCCGGCCCGCTGGAGCAGCCGGGCCGTGGCCTGGGTGGCCTTGCGGGCCCGCTCGTCGAGGGCCCCGGCACAGCCCACCCAGAAGACGTACTCGACGTCGTCGGGCACGGTGCCGGTGATCACCGGGACCTCGAAGTCGAGGGCGTCGGTCCACTCGGTCCGCTTGGCCCCCCCGAGGCCCCAGGGGTCGCCCTGGTTCTCGATGTTGCGGAGCATGAGGCCGGCCTCGGACGGGAACTCCGACTCCATGAGGACCTCGTAGCGGCGCATCTCGACGATGGTGTCGACGTGCTCGATGTCGACGGGACACTGCTCCACGCAGGCCCCGCAGGTGAGACACGACCAGAGGGCGTCGGGGTCGATGGTGCTGCCCACGAGCTTGGGCCGCTCCGCCGGGGCATCGACGGCGCCGGTCAGGATCGGCCCGTCGGCGAGGAGCCTGTCGCGGAGGTTCATGATGATGAACTTCGGGTTGAGGGGCTTGTCGGTGTTCCAGGCCGGGCAGGCGTCCTGGCAACGGCCGCACTCGGTGCAGGTGAAGGTGTCGAGGAGCTGCTTCCAGCTGAGCTGCTCCACCAGGCCGGCGCCGAAGACGGTGTCCTCCGAGATGTTCTCCATGTCCATGTCGGGCGTGGAGTAGAGGGGCCCGAGCGCCCGCGGCCGGCGGGAGGTGGCCACGTTCAGGGGGGCGAAGAAGATGTGGAGGTGCTTCGAGTAGGAGATGAAGACGAGGAAGGCCATGATGATGGCCAGGTTCACCAGGATG
Source organism: Acidobacteriota bacterium (assembly GCA_028872975.1). Taxonomy (GTDB): domain Bacteria; phylum Actinomycetota; class Acidimicrobiia; order Acidimicrobiales; family UBA8190; genus UBA8190. The sequence goes on along the minus strand of JAGWNV010000260.1, from coordinate 626 downwards.
AGCGCCGTCTCGACGCCGAGGGCGGCCCCGTGGCTCGCACTGTCGAACAGCACGCTCAGGGCCCGGGAGGCGAAGGGCCCCCAGCTGTGGTCATAGGGGAAGTCCCCGGTGCGGACCTGGGCGGCCCGGTAGCCGAGAAGGGTGACCATGACCCCGCCGATCATGGCGAGGGTCACCCAGGCGGCGTCGAGGTGCGACCCGTAGAACCGCGACGCCCGCTCCCGGCGGCGGGGGCTGTTGGCCACCCGGATGCCGGCGAAGACGGCCAGGGCGGCCAGCACGGCGCAGGCGAAGAAGTCCTCGACGAAGCCGAGGACGGGGGAGGTGCCGATGCCGGGGATGTGGAAGGTCTTCGAGAAGAGGTTCCCGTAGGCCTCGATGATGGTGAGGAGCAGGACGGTGAAGCCCCAGAAGGTGAAGGCGTGGGCCATCCCCGGCACCGTCCGCTTGAACAGCTTCTTCTGGCCACCCACCTCGACGAGCTCGGCCCAGATGCGGCCGGGGATGTTGCGGAACCGTCCCGGGTCCGAGTGGCCCTTCGAGACGAGACGGAGCAGATAGGCGAAGCGGCGGCCGGCAACGGCAAAGGCGGCGGCCGTCACCGCCATGCCGACGACGATCCTGAC
>JAGWNV010000259.1 GCA_028872975.1 Acidobacteriota bacterium | reverse complement strand
CTCGGCCCGCCGGCTCCCGGGCTACGAGGACCGGGTCTCTGAACGGGCCGCCCTCGGAGGGCTCGGGTCCCCCGAGGGCGTGGCCGACGCCGTCCTCGCCCTCCTCGGTTTGGACTGGGTGACCGGCCAGGTCCTGCCCGCCGACGGGGGGGTGTCGCTGTGGAGTCCCATCGACCCTGCCGAGAGCCTCCGGGGCGACCGTCCCCCGCCCCGTCCCGAGGTCCCGTAGCGTCTCGGCGTGACCGCGCCGCCCTCGACGCCTTCTTCGTCCCCGTCCCCGTCCTCGCCCTCCTCCGTGTTCGAGGCCGTCTCGCTCGGACCCCTCCGGCTCCGCAACCGGATAGTGAAGGCGGCGACCTTCGAGGGACGCTCGCCCAAGCGGCTCGTGACCGACGAGCTCGTCGCCTTCCACCGGGAGATGGCCGCCGGCGGGGTGGGGATGTCGACGGTGGCCTACTGCGCCGTCTCGGTCGAGGGGAGCACCGACGGGCGCAACGTGGTGCTGGCCCCCGAGGCCCTCGACGGGCTGTCCCGGCTGGCGGAGGCCATCCACGACGAGGGCGCCGCTGCGGCCGCTCAGATCGGCCACGCCGGGCCGGTGGCGAACCCCATGGCCACCAAGGTGCCCGCCCTGGCGCCGACGGCGCGGTGGAGCCCCCTCACCATGCGGCGCACGAAAGCGGCCACCGAGGACGACATGGCCAGGGTGACCCGCGACTTCGCCCAGGGCGCGGCGGTGCTGAAAGCTGCCGGGTTCGACGCCCTCGAGGTCCACCTCGGCCACAACTACCTCTTGAGCGCCTTCCTGAGCCCCAAGCTCAACACCCGGACCGACGGCTACGGAGGCTCGGTGGAGAGCCGGAGCCGGTTCCCCCGCCAGGTGCTCCGTGCCGTGCGCGACGCCGTGGGGTCGGACGTGGCCGTCACGGCCAAGCTGAACATGGCCGACGGGGTACGGGGCGGACTCTGGCTCGACGAGAGCGTGGAGGTCGCCCGCCTGCTCGAGGCCGACGGCTGTCTCGACGCCCTCGAGCTGACCGGGGGGAGCTCGCTCGCCAACCCGATGTACCTGTTCCGGGGGGAGGCGCCCGTCGAGGAGCTCGCCGCCACCATGCCGCCGGTGATGCGCCTCGGGTTCCGCCTGGTGGCGGGACGGATGATGCCGAGCTACCCGTTCGAGGAAGCCTTCTTCCTCCCCTATGCCCGCCAGTTCCGCGCCGCGCTCGACATGCCCCTCGTGCTCCTCGGAGGGATCACCCGGCGGGAGACCGCCGAGGAGGCGGTGGCCGAGGGGTTCACCCTCGTCGCCATGGCCAGGGCCCTGCTGCGCGAGCCCGACCTGCCCCGACGGTGGCAGGACGAGGGCGGGGCCGCCGTCGAGTCGCTCTGCGTCCACTGCAACAAGTGCATGCCCACCATCTACCGGGGCACGCGTTGCGTGCTCAGGCCAGACAGCGCAGGGGCCGCCCCCCGTTGAAGGTGACCATGTCGCCGAAGGCGGCGACGAGGTCGATCTCGTCTCCAGGCCGGGCTCCGCCGTGTTCGGCGAAGGCCCGGTGGAGGTTGCCGACGAGCCGCTCGCTGTCGGTGAGATCGGCGAAGGCGCCGAGGTCCGTCTCCTGAGCCGCCTCGAGGGGGCTCAGGCCCGCAGCGACGGCTCGCTCGGCGGTGTCCTGGACGAACCGCAGGTACTCGCCGACGACGTCGGCGATGGCAGGCGTCCCGGGCGGCCCGTGGCCGGGCACGACCACCTCGGCGTCGAACTCCACGAGCCGGTCGAGGGCGACGAGGGACCCGGCCACCGACCCCATGAGGACGAAGGGGGTGCCGCCGTTGAAGAGGAGGTCGCCGGTGAAGAGCACCCGCCGCTCGGGGACCCAGGCCACCACGTCGTTGGTGGTGTGCGCGGCGGTCCCCACGTGGTGGAGCTCGACGAGCAGGTCGCCGACGTGGACGTCGAGGCGTCGCTCGAAGGTGACCGACGGGGGCCGGAGCGCGATGTCGCCCCAGTCGACGGGCTCGAAGAGGCCGTCGGGACGCGACAACCCCATCTTCGTCATCTCCTCCCGGCACAGCCGGTGGCCGATGACCGTGGCCGACGACGCCAACGCGTTCCCGTTGGTGTGGTCGCCGTGATGGTGGGTGTTCACCACCGTCGTGGGCGCCTGGCCTCCGCTGGCGCCGGCGACGGCCTCGAGCATGGCCCGGGTCCGGCGCTCGGTGGCGCAGGTGTCGACGGAGAGGACGGCCTCGTCGCCGAGGACGAAGCCGGTGTTGTTGATCCACCAGGTCCCGTCGGGCTGGACGTAGGCGAAGACCCGGTCGGCCACCTCCTCGACCCGGGGAGGGGGGAGGGAGCGGTCGTCGATCCCCGGATGCCCGTGGCTCACCGTGCCGTTGTAGCACCGCAGCCCGGGTGCCGGTCCCGGCCTGCCGGCGATGGAGGACCGGTCAGCCGGCGGCGGCCTCGGCGGGACACCCCACGCCGGCGGGACCGGCCGCGTCGAGAAGCGCGGCGATGGCCCCGAGGAGGGCCCCCACGTAAGCGGCCCGGCGCCCCTGGGGTTCGTAGCCGGCGTGGTGACTCCGGCGCAGCTCGTGGAAGAGACAGCCCCGGAGCTCGTCGAGGGAGGCGGGGAGCGTCCCCTCGCGGGCCCAACGGCCGAAGACGGTCTTGGCGAGCTCGGCCACGTCGGTCCAGTAGCCGTAGCCGTCGTAGGAGAGGGCGAACTCCTGGACGTCCTCCCAGGGCGAGTCCTGGGCGGGGACGGCGACGGCGGCGAGCTCGGCGTTGGCTCGGGCCAGGGCCCGGTAGGGGCCGTCGGGGACGTGGATGCGGTTGCGGACCCGGAGCGCCGGCCGGCCGCCGGGGACCGGCTTCATGCCGCCTCGACGGTGGCGACGACGATCTCCCCGCGGCCGCGCTGCTTGGCCTCGTAGCAGGCGCCGTCGGCGTCTCGCATGAGGTCCTCCACGGCGCAGCCGGCACAGGCGGTGGCAAGCCCGGCCGAGAACCCCTGGCTCGTCGCCCGCTCCAGGCGCTCGAGGACCGAGACGGCCTGGGCGGGGGTGGTGGACGGAAGGAGCAGCACGAACTCGTCCCCGCCGGCACGCGCCAGGACGTCGCCGGTACGCAGCTCGTCGGACCAGGCGCGCGCCGTCTTTACGAGGACCTCGTCGCCGTACTGGTGGCCGAAGGCGTCGTTCACCTCCTTGAAGTGATCGAGGTCCATGACCGCCAGGCACAGGGGATGGCCGAGCCGCAGGCACCGGGCCAGCTCCCTCGTGAGCATCGGCTCCAGGGCCCGGCGGTTGGCGAGGCCGGTCAGGGGGTCGGTGACGGCCGCCTTCTGGAGCGCCTCCTGGAGCAGGTGCACGACGACGCCGACGATCGAGGTGGTGCCGACGACGAGCGCCCACCCGGCCGGCGCGCCGGGGACGCCGGAGGTGAACAGGAGCCCGGCCGAGCTGGCCGCCTGGGCCAGGAGGTAGCAGACGAAGGCCCTGCGTGGATAGAAGGAGGCCGTGAAGATGGTGGGGAGGACGAAGAGCCCCCCGACGGCCAGGGCCACCGGGGAGCGGTGGGCGAAGAAGAGGGCGAGGTCGACGGCGCCGAGGGCGAGCACCGACAGGACGTAATTGCCCCAGTCGGGGAGCGACGCCCCTTTCCACAGCGACCACAGGGAGACGGCCCCGGCGAAGGTGGCGACACCGGCCCAGCCGTCGGTCTGGACGCTGCGCCCGTGGGGGAGGGTGACGGCGAGGACGCCGATGAGACATCCGAGGCCCCAGAGGAGCGCCGAG
>JAGWNV010000008.1 GCA_028872975.1 Acidobacteriota bacterium | reverse complement strand
GGCACGAGGTGCTCCAGGTGGCCGAGCGGGGTGAAGCCGCCCCAGACGAGGACCACCCCCAGAGCGGCGATCAGGTACCAGATCCACCACTGGCGCGCCTCGGGGCTCCGGCGGTGACGGCGGGCCAGGAGCCCGCACACCGCCATGAGAGGGACGATCCCGACGTAGCCGCAGACCTCGTCGAGGTTGAAGGTGCCCACGTAGCCGAGCGGGACGGCGTGGCCGCCGCCGAGCAGGAGCGGGTCGACCAGGAGCACGGTGAGGGACTTGTTCATCGAGCCCGAGGTGAAGTACCAGAGGTCGTGGGCGGCCCGCTGCGAGCGGCCCTGGAGGGCGCTCCCCGGCAGGAGCTGCGCCGCACCCACCATCAGCCCCACCGCCGCGCCGGACAAGACCCCCAGGGCGACGCGCAGCCGGCGCCCTGGGCGGTCCCAGAGCAACCAGAGCGTGTAGACGACGAGGGCGACACCGCCGTCGAGAATGGGTTCCGCCGCCCCCGTCAGGACCATGAGACCCAGCGAGACCCCGAGCACCGCCACCCACGGGGCCGCCGCCCTGGCCGACTCGGCGTCGGCGACGGCGTCGATCCCCACGAAGGCCCATGCCAGCCAGCCGGCGGCCTGCACAAGGTCGATGTGGACGCTCTGGAGGGCCACGAACCCGCCATAGGCGAAAGAGAAGGCGCCGAGCGCCGAGGCCGTCCGAGTGTGGCCGCGCCGGATCAGGAAGGTGTACATCCCGGTGGCGGCGACCACCTCGACCAGCACCTGGTTGCCGACCCAGGCGACGACGTGGGGGAGGAGGGCGAAGAGCCAGGTGGCCGGATAGGCAGCACCGGCGTTGAAGCCGGCGAGCAGCGGCGAGCCCGACCAGAGATAGGGGTCCCAGAGGGGGAGGTGCCCGGCCCGGAGGTCGGTGCCCACGAGGACCCGCAGCGGGAAGTTCTGGATGAGGTTGTCGCCGGTGAACCAGGGGGCGCCGAAGGCGGCGGGCAGCCCGAAGAGCAGGAGCGGCACGCCGACACCGGCGGCCACCAGCCACCATCGGTTCCGGGCGCCTTTCACCGCCGGCGGCGCGCCTCCCGTGTCCGTTTCGGCCCTGGCGCTCAGGCGGCCCGCCGGCGCTCGCGCCACCAGGTCCTCGCCACGACGCGGGCGTAGCGGAACCCGAAGAGGACGTTGTGGCCCTTCTTGGAGGTGCCCGAGGCGCGGGCGTGCCAGACGGTGGGGCGCTCGGCCAGACGCCAGCCGTGGGCGGCGGCGCTGATGATGAGCTCCGCCGTCTGGTACTGGTCCTGTTCCAGGGTCACGTCGCGCAGCACCTCGATGCGCAGGGCCCGGAAGCCGTTGGAGGTGTCGGTCAGGTGCTGACGGACGAGCCGGTTCACCACGGCCGAGAAGAACACGACTCCGGCCCGGCGGAACCGGTCAGAGGTCTGGTCGGTGCCGAGACGCCTGCTGGCGATCACGAAGTCGGCGTCGCCGGCGAGCACCGGGGAGAGCAGGTCCGGTATCTCGCCGGGGTCGTTCTGGCCGTCGGCATCGACGGTCACGACGAAGCGCGCCCCGTGGGCGGCGGCCAGCTCGTAGCCGAGCCGCAGGGCCACTCCTTGGCCCATGTTGACCGGGAGGGCGGCACAGTAGGCGCCGGCGGCGGCGGCGATGTCCTCGGTGCCGTCGTCCCCTCCGTCGACCACCACCAAGGTGGAGACCGGGAGGCCGTCCACCTCGGCAGGGACGGCCTTCAGCACCGGCCCGATGTTGTCCGCCTCGAGATAGGAGGCGACCAGCACGAGCACCGGACCGAAGGAGGCGTCGGGGTGACGCCGGCGGAAGTCCTGGCGTCCGAGCTCCACCGCCAGGCGCTTGAGCTCCGCCTGACGACGCCGCTCCCTCTCACCCGGGCGCGTCAGGACCGCCGATAGGCTGGGCCGGGCCATCACATGGAGTGGGGCGCAGAGAAGACCTTGCGCACGAGGGGCTCGAAGTGCGCCAAGGTCTCGGTGGGGAAGTCGGGGTCGAAGCTGGCCTGGTCCCAATCGTCGGCGAACTGCTCGCCCAGAGCGAACCAGGGCTCGCCCCGGTACTTCTCCCTGGCGTCGGGGTCGCCGCCGAAATGGTGGTAGTAGTGCCGGCCCTGGAAGTCCTGGTGGGTGAGGATCACGTGGTAGGTCGCCTCGCCGACGTAGGGCTTGAGGATCTCGGCGGCGATCCTCGGGTGGTTCGCCACCGACACGAACTTGCCCACGTCGTGGCAGAGGGCCGCCACCACCATCTCCTCGTCCGCCCCGGCCTGCTCGGCCCGCGTCGCCGTCTGCAGGGAGTGTGTCAGCTGGTCCACGGCGAAGCCGTCGGTGATGGCCGACAGCCCGTCGAGCATCCCGAGCACGGCGTCCGCCACGCGGTCGCGATGGGAAAAGGTCTCGGATCCGATCCGGGCCCACTGCTCGGCGGTCGACTCGTCCATCCTTCGGAAGCTCGTGACGCTGGTCATGGGCCTTATTCTCGCACCAGCCCGGCCAGGACCTCGGCCGCCGACACGAGCCGATCGGCCACCTGGCCGCCGGACTCGACCTCAGCGGGCCCGGGGGCCGGTGCCCCGAGGCCGAGGCCCAGGGCACCGGCGAGGCCCCGGAGGAGGTCCCGCAGCTCGGGGGGCGGGGGGAAGTACTCGTCCTCGTCGGTGACATGGACCACCTCGATGCCCAGCCGGGGGGCCAGGCGGTCGAGGACCTCGTCCACGAGGGCCTCGGGGGCCGACGCCCCGGCGGTGAGCCCGACGGTGCCCTCGAGGTCGCCGGGGAGCTCGTCGGCCCCGTTCACCCGGAGCACCCGGGGGCACGAGGCCCGGGCCACCTGCTCGAGGGCCCGGGTGTTCGAGGAGTTCTCCGAGCCGATCACCACCACGGCGTCCGCCTTCCCGGCGATGGCCTTCAAGGCGGCCTGGCGGTTGGTGGTGGCGAAGCACAGGTCGGAGCGGTTCGGCATCCACAGGTCGGGGAACTGCCGGCGGGCCCGGGCCATGATCCCGGCCCACTCGTCGTGGCTCAGGGTCGTCTGGGCCAGGAGGGCGACGGCCGAGCCCGCCGCCAGGCGGCCGGCCAGGGCGTCGACGTCGGGCTCGGACTGGACGAGGTGGACGGCGTCGGGGGCGACGGCCATGGTGCCGACGGCCTCCTCGTGGCCCTGGTGGCCGACATAGAGCACCGTGTAGCCCTTGCGGGCCCGGACCTTGAGCTCGTGGTGGACCTTCGTCACGAGGGGGCAGACGGCGTCCACCACGGTCCGGCCCTGGGTCCTCGCCGCCAGGACCACCTCCGGGGCCGACCCGTGGGCCGACAGCATGAGCGGCGCCCCCGGCGGGACCTCGTCGACGTCGTCGACGAAGACCACTCCCTGGGCGCGGAACTGGTCCACGACGTGCCGGTTGTGGACGATCTCGTGGTAGCAGTACACCGGCGGCTCGAAGACGCGGACCATCCACGCCAGAGCCTTGATGGCCTTCTCGACTCCGGCGCAGAAGCCTCGGGGGGAGGCCAGAAGCACGCGCTCGACCGGCACGCGTCCAGGCTAACGGCCCAGCTGGGCGCCTCGGGCGGGCCCGGGACGACGGCGGTCGCAGGTAGCCTGAAGGCCATGTCGGCGCCCCGGGTGGTCTCCGTGGCGTCCGCCTCACCCGCCGCTCTCGCCGGGCTGCAGGTGGGCGACGAGATCCTCGCCATCGGCGGGAGGGCGCCGCGCGACGTCATCGAGTACCGGCTGCTCGTCGACGAGGCCGACCCCGAGCTGACCGTCCGCCGGGGCCATGAGGAGCTCGAGGTGGTGGCGGCCAAGGAGGCCGGCCAGGCCCTCGGCGTCGAGGTCTCCTCGGCCGTCTTCGACCGGGTGCGGACCTGCGACAACCATTGCGAATTCTGCTTCATCTACCAGCTCCCCAAGGGGATGCGCCGCAGCCTCTACCTGAAGGACGACGACTACCGGCTGTCGTTCCTGTACGGGAACTTCACCACCCTCACCCGGTTCACCGAGCTCGACCTCGAGCGGGTGGTGACCGAGGGGCTGTCACCGCTGTTCGTCTCCATCCACAGCACCGAGCCGGAGCTGCGGGCCCGGATGCTGCGCAACGAGCGCGGGGCGGTGAGCCTGCGGTGGCTCCGGGCCCTCCTCGACGCCGGCATCGAGGTGCACGGCCAGGTGGTCGTGTGCCCCGGGGTGAACGACGGCGCCGCCCTCGAGGCGACCATGGCCGGGATCCTCGACGAGTACCCCGAGATGGCCACCGTCGCCTGCGTGCCGCTGGGGCTCAGCCGGTACTCGACGGAGTCCTCCATGCGTCCCCACAGCGCCGCCGAGGCGGGCGCCGTGGTGGACCTCGTCGAGCAGTGGCAGGAGATCGCCCTCGAGCTCCTCGGCCGTCGCCTCGTGTACGCCGCCGACGAGTACTACCTCATGGCGGGCCGGCCCTTCCCGGCCGCCGCCCACTACGACGGGTTCCCCCAGCACGAGAACGGGATCGGCATGGCCAGGGCCTTCGAAGCCGCCTTCCGCGGCGACGGCGACCTCGCCTTCGGCGTGCGCCCCGGCTTCTTCGCCTGGGTGGAGGGCGCCCCCGCCGAGGGCTACCGGGCCCCCCGCCGAGGCGTGGGGGCAGGTCCGGGCCCGCCCCACGAGCCGCATCCGGGCGGTGGCGGGGGACAGGTGTGCTTGATCACCGGCGAGTACGGCGCCGCCGTGCTCGGCCCGGTCCTCGCTCCGCTCCTCGACGGACCCGGCGCGCCGCGGCCCGTGCGGCTCCTGCCGGTGGCCAACCGGTTCTTCGGCGGGACCATCGCGGTGACGGGACTGCTCACCGGGACCGACGTGTCGGCCGCACTGGCCCGGGAGCCGGCCGGGGACCGCTACCTGCTCCCCGACGTCTGCCTCTCGAACGGCCGGTTCCTCGACGGGGTCGCCGTCGAGGAGCTCCCCCGCCCGGTCGAGGTGGTCCCGAGCGACGGGGCGTCGCTGGCACAGGCGCTGGCGCCGGCCCCGGCCGGGGCGCGGCGATGAGCGGGCCGTCGGAGCTCTCGGGCGCCGACGCGCCGGCGCCGTCGGAACGGCGGCCGGTGGGGGCCGTGGCGGGGCGGCCCAACGTGGGCAAGTCCACGCTCGTCAACCGCCTCGTGGGGCGGCGGGCCACCGTGGTCGAGGAACGGCCCGGGGTGACCCGGGACCGGATCAACCTCGAGGCGGAATGGAACGGCCGGCCTTTCGTGGTGGTGGACACCGGCGGGTGGCTGCAGCGGGGCGACGAGCTCGACGCCAAGGTGAGCGCCCAGGCCGAGCGGGCCATGGCCGAGGCGGACCTCGTCCTGCTCGTCGTCGACGTCGCCGTCGGGATCACCGTCGAGGACGAAGAGGTGGCCCGCCGCGTCCGCCGGAGCGGCCGGCCCGCCCTGGTGGTGGTGAACAAGGTCGACAACGACCGGCGGGAGGCCGACGCCTGGGAGGCCCTCTCCCTCGGTCTGGGCACCCCCGTCATGGTGAGCGCGCTCCACGGCCGGGGGACCGGCGACCTCCTCGACGAGGTGGTCGGGCGCCTGCCCGACGACGCCCTCCCGGCGGCGTCTCCGGGGGCCGACGCCGCCCCCGACGCCGAGGACGGCGCCGGTGTCGAGGAGTGCCCGCGGGTGGCCATCGTGGGGCGGCCCAACGTGGGCAAGTCGACGCTCTTCAACAGGCTCATCGGCGAGGAGCGGGCCGTCGTCCACGACCTGCCCGGGACCACCCGCGACGCCGTCGACACCGTCCTCGACACCCCCGACGGGCCGGTCCGGTTCGTCGACACCGCCGGCATGCGCCGGGCGTCGCGGACGGAGCGGGGGACCGAGTACTTCGCCGTCGTCCGGGCCCTGGCCGCCCTCGACGAGGCCGATGTGGCCCTCCTCGTGATCGACGCCACCGAAGGCGTCACCCATCAGGACCAGCGGCTGGCGGAGCGGATCGGGGCCTCGGGCAGTCCCGCCGTGGTGGTGCTCAACAAGTGGGAGCTGCTCGACGCGCCGGCGCGCGCCGGGGTGCTCGCCGACGTCGGCGACCGTCTCGCCTTCCTGGCCCAGGCGCCGGTGGTGAAGATCAGCGCCCGCACTGGCCGGGGCGTCCACCGCCTCCTCCCCGCCCTGCGCAGCGCCGTCGAGGCGTACCACCAGCGGATCCCGACTGGCGAGCTGAACAGGGCCATCCGCGCCATCCAGGCCGCCCACAGCGCCCCGGGGGGCCGGATCCGCTACGCCGTCCAGGGCGCCAGCGACCCGCCCACCTTCACCCTCTTCACGAGCGGGCGCCTACCGGCCACCTACCTCCGCTACGTCGAGCGGAAGCTGCGGGAGCAGTTCGACATCGGGCCGACCCCCATGAAGCTGCGGGTCCGGCTCCCCTCGTGAGCACCGTCGTCATGTGGTGCGAACAGTGCCGGCAGCCGGTCGAGGACGAGGAGCTCACCGAGGCCGGTGCCTGCCCCGAGTGCGGCACGGTCCTGCGCGAGGAGCGACGTCCCGTGCCCTGGCACTTCAAGCTCATGATCGTGGCCACCGTGATCTACCTCGTCTGGCGGGCCTACCAGGGGATCGGCTGGCTCGTCCACCACGTCTGACGGGGCCGGCGCCCGCCCTGGCCGCTCAGCGACCCGAGGGCAGGTTCCCGAGGACGTCCCCCAGGATGTCGTGGATCTCGTCGAGCTCGGCGTCGGCACAGGTGAGGACGGGGGCCAGCTGGACGACCGGGTCGACCCGGTCGTCGGCGCGGCAGACGAGCCCGGCCTCGAAGAGCCTGGGGGCGACGTGCCCCCGGACGAGGGCGGTGCGCTCCTCGGGGGTGAAGCGGGCCGAAGGGTCGTCGGGGTCCTTCACGAGCTCGAGGGCCCAGAAGAAGCCGGCCCCGCGGACGTCCCCCACGACGTCGAGGGCGCGCAGGGACTCGAGGCGCTCGGCGAAGGCCTTCTCGGTGGCGGCCACGTGCTCGACGATGCCCTCGGACTCGAGGAGATCCAGGTTGGCGAGGGCCACGGCGCACGACACGGGGTGGCCCCCGAAGGTGATCCCGTGGGCGAACGAGGCGTCGCCCTCGAGGAAGGGGGCGGCCAGCTCGTCGGTGCAGATCACCCCGCCCAGGGGGGCGTAGCCGGAGGTCACGCCCTTGGCGAAGGTGATCATGTCGGGGACGACGCCGTAGCGCGCCGCGCCGAACCAGTGTCCCAGGCGACCGAACCCGCAGATCACCTCGTCGGACACGAGGAGCACCCCGTAGCGGTCGCAGACATCGCGCACCCGGGCCAGGTAGCCGGGTGGGGGAGGGAAGCAGCCACCGGTGTTCTGCACGGGCTCGAGGAAGACCGCCGCCACCGTCTCCGGGCCCTCCTCCACGATGGCCGCCTCGACGGCCCCGGCGCAAGCGGCGGCGAACCGGTCGTCGTCGGCGACGACGTCGGGGGGGAGCCCCGAGCGGAACCGGTTGGTGTTGGCCACGTGCCGGGCCCCGGGGACGAGGGGCTCGAACTGGTCCTTGATGGCCGGGAGCCCGGTCACCGCCAAGGCCCCCATCGTCGTCCCGTGGTAGGCGAGGTCACGGGCGATCACCTTGGTGCGCTCGGGCTGGCCGATCTGGCGGAAGTAGGCCCGGGCCAGCTTCCAGGCCGACTCCACCGCCTCCGAGCCCCCGGTGGTGAAGAAGACCCGCTCCAGGCCGCCGGGCGCCAGCGCGGCCAGCCGCGCCGCCAGCTCGACGGCGGCCGGGTGGGCGGCCGACCAGATGGGGTAGTAGCCGAGCGTCTCGGCCTGCCGCCGCCCGGCCTCGGCCAGCTCGGCCCGGCCGTGGCCCGCCTGGACCACGAACAAGCTGGCGAGACCGTCCAGATAGGCGCGGCCGGCGGCGTCGTAGAGGCGGGGCCCCGAGCCCCGGACGAAGACGGGCACGTCCTTGTGGCGGAAGGCCCCCAGCCTGCTGAAGTGCATCCACAGGTGGCGCTTGGCGGCCTCCTGGAGCTCCTCGGGCGTCATGGTCATGCCCGGCCCCAGGCGTAGCTCTCCTTGTGGACCCGGAGGTAGACCGTCGTCTCGGTCTCCCGCACGCCGGGAAGGGTCCGGATCTTGTCGTTGAGCAGGGCGATGAGCTGTTCGTCGTCGGTGACGACCACCTCGGCGAGCACGTCGATCGACCCGGCCGTCACCACGACGTACTCGACCTCGGGCATGGCGGCGAGGGCGTCGGCGACGGCCCGCACGTCGCCCTCGACGCGCAAGCCGATCATGGCCTGGCGGTCGAAGCCGAGGACGCGGGGGTCGGCCACGGCCACGATCTGCATCACCCCGCTGTCCACCAGGCGCTGCACGCGCTGGCGGACGGCGGCCTCGGAGAGCCCGACGGCAGGGGCGATGCGGGTGTAGGGCCGGCGCCCGTCGGCCTGCAGCTCGGCGATGATCCGCCGGTCGAGGTCGTCGATGACGACGGCGGGGTCGCGGCCCGTCACAGGGTGCTCACCCGGCCACCGCGGCGCAGAAGCCGGCGAACACCTCGACGAAGCGGTCGATGTGGCGGTCCTCGTGCTGGACCGACAGGGTCCACTGCTCCTCGTTGCCGGGCGTCATGAAGATGCCCCGGTTGACCATCCAGGCCCACGAAGCGTTGAAGAGCACGGGATCGGTGTCGAGGAAGCTCCGGTAGTCGACGAGGGGCTCCCGGCGATAGGAGACGCACCCCTTGCAGCCGAGGTCGACGACGTGCGCCCGGATGCCGCTCTCGGCGACGGCGGCCCGGCATCCCGCCGCCAGCCGGCGACCGAGGCGGTCGAAGTGGGCGTAGGCGTCGGGGGTGAGGACCTCGGTGAGGGCGGCGAGCCCGGCGGCGGCGGCCAGGGGGTTGCCGTTGAAGGTGCCCTGCTGGGCGACGCCGTTGCCGATGAGCCCCATGAGGTCCTGGCGGCCGCCGACGGCCCCGGCCGGCACCCCGCCGCTGATGGACTTGGCCAGGCAGACGACGTCGGCCTGCACGCCGTAGCGCTCGGTCGCCCCCCCGGCGGCGATGGTGGCGCCCGTCTTCACCTCGTCGAAGACGAGGACGACCCCGTGCGCGCTGCACAGGCGCCGCACGCCCTCGAGGTCGCCGGGCCGGGGGAGGGCGATGCCGATGTTCATCATGACCGGCTCGAGGATCACGCAGGCCACCCGGCCCGCCCGCTCGGCGAGGACCGCCTCCAGGGCGGCCAGGTCGTTGAAGGCCACGGCGTGGGTGAGCGCCGACAGCACCGCCGGGATGCCGAGGGACGCCGGGGGCTGGCGCCCGGTGTCGTCGGTGGCGGCCACGAGCTGGAGGCTCGGTGCCACCGAGAACATGACGGCGTCGTGGTGCCCGTGGTAGGAGCCCTCCACCTTCACCACCTCGTCCCGGCCGGTGGCGGCCCGGGCCAGGCGGACGGCGTCCATGGTCGCCTCGGTGCCCGAGTTCGTGAACCTGATCTGGTCGACGCCGAAGCGCCGGCACAGCTCCTCGGCCCACTCCACGGCCGCCTCGGTCGTGACGGCGAAGTGGGTGCCCCTCCGGGCGGCGCGCTCGATGGCGGCGGTCACGGCCGGATGGGTGTGCCCCACCGCCATGGAGCCGAAGCCGTTGTGGAAGTCCACGTAGCGCTGCCCGTCGACGTCCCAGACCTCGGCCCCGTTCCCGCGCGAGAGATAGACGGGGTGGGGCTCGGCGGCCTGGAAGGAGGAGGCGACGCCGAGGGGCATCGACCGGCGGGCCCGCTCGTACAGCATGGCGGAGGCGGGCGTGCGCTCGACCAGGGTGTCGAGCTCGCGCCGGTACAGCTCGGCGGCGCGGGCCGAGACCCGTTCGTCGCCGCTGCGGAGGACCTCGTGGACGACGGTCACCACTTCACCATCACGTGCTTGGGTTCGGTGTAGGCCTCGACGGCGTACACCGACATGTCCTTGCCGTAGCCCGACTGCTTGAACCCGCCGTGCGGCATCTCCGACACGAGGGGGATGTGGTCGTTCACCCACACGGTGCCGAAGCGGAGCCGTGCCGCCGCCCGCATGGCGCGCCCCACGTCGGCGGTCCACACGCTCGCCGCCAGGCCGTAGTCGACGCCGTTCGCCAGGGCCAGGGCCTCGTCGTCGTCGGCGGCGCGCTGCACGGTGACGACCGGCCCGAAGACCTCCTGCTGGACGATCTCGGCGGCCTGGTCCACGCCGACGATCACCGACGGCTCGTAGAACCATCCGGGCCGGTCGGCGGCCGTGCCACCGGTGACGGCGCGTGCGCCTCCGGCCAGGGCCCGGTCCACGAACCCCCCGACTCGCCGTCGCTGGGCCTCCGAGACGAGAGGGCCGAGCTCGGTGGCCTCGTCGCCGGGGTCGCCGACGGCCAAGGAGGAGGCCGCCGCCGCCAGGGCGTCCACGAGATCGTCGTGGACGGTGCCGGCCGCCACGACACGGGCCGCTGCCGTGCAGTCCTGGCCGGCGTTGCAGTAGCCGGCCACACGCACCCCGGCCACCACCGCCTCGAGATCGGCATCGGCCAGGACCACGACCGGGGCCTTCCCACCGAGCTCGAGGTGCACCCGCTTGAGGCTGCGGCTGGCCGACTCGGCGATGTGCTTCCCCGTCGCCACCGAGCCGGTCAGCGAGACCATGTCCACGCCGGGGTGGGCGACGAGGGCGGCACCGACGGCGCCGTCGCCGAGGACGACGTTCAGGACCCCCGGTGGGAAGATCCCGGCGGCCGTCTCGGCGAGCTTGCAGGTGGTGAGCGGGGTGAGCTCGCTGGGCTTGAGGACGACGGTGCAGCCTGCCGCCAGCGCCGGGCCGAGCTTCCAGACCGCCATCATGAGCGGGTAGTTCCAGGGGGTGACGGCGGCGACGACGCCGACGGGGTCTCGTCGCAGCATCGAGGTGTAGCCGGGGAGGTACTCGCCGGCGGCGCGGCCCTCGAGAGTCCGGGCCGCTCCGGCGAAGAACCGGAGGTTGTCGACGGCGAAGTCGAGCTCGTCGGGGACGGCCGCGATGGGCTTGCCGACGTTGGCGGACTCGAGGCGCCCGAATGACTCGGCCTGCTCCTCGATGGCGTCGGCCAAGGCCAGGAGGGCACCCGCCCTGGTCCCGGGGGGCGCTCCCCCCCAGTCGGCCAGGGCGCCGGCGGCGGCGGCCACGGCGGCGTCGATCTCGGCGGGCCCGGCACGGGGCACGTCGACGGTGGGCGCGCCCGTGGCGGGGTCCACAACGGGAAGGGAGCCGTCCCCACCCTGGCGGAAGCCACCGCCGACGAAGTGGGCGAGGATGACCTCCGATCCGGCGATTTGCGCCATGGCCCCGCTCCCTTTCGTCCTCGTCGCCACAGGGCCCTGCGGCAACGACTTCATTCGTCAGATGGGGATTTACCGACGATTTCCGTGGCCGGGTGGGGCTGGGACGCTCGGGGGCGGGGTTTAGGGCCGTCGGGCGCAGGGACCCGGGGACCTTCTGCCCTGGGGGCGACGTTGCGTGGCCCCCAGAATCCCGCCATGGAGGAGGACCTTCGCCGGGTCAGGCGGGAGCTCGACGATCTCTGTCAACAGAGAGAGTTGGGCTGGTCGGCCGACGACGCAGAGCGCTACCAGGAGCTCTGCATCCTCGAGCGGTACCTGCTCGAGGCGGCCTGACCGGCTGCCGCATCGCCGGTTGCACCTCCCGGGGGGCCGGGGACCGACCGCTGGGTATAGCCCGCGGAGCGGTTCACCGATCTCAAGGGGGTTGTGGCATGACCAACAGAGGCATCGGCACGGGCTTCGTGGCATTCGGCCTGGTGCTCGTGATCGCCGGCGCCATCCTGGACTTCGCCGTCACCGTGACGGCCACCGGGGTGAACGTCAACGTGATCGGGCTCATCCTGCTGGCGGTGGGGATCGCCTCCTTCCTCATCGGGATCGCCCTGTTCGCCGTCGGCGAGCGTCGGCGGGCCACCGTGCACGAGGAGTCGTGGGTGGGCCCCGCCGGGGTCGCCGGCGCCGCCGGGCCCGTCGAGTACCGGGCCGGCGGCTACCCCACGGCGGACTACCCGCCCGGGCAGTACGTGGAGCGCCAGCGCCGGGTGCAGTGACCGAGGCCGGTCAGCGTCGCCTCCCGCTCGCTCACTGGATGGTGAAGACCCCCGTTCCGGTGGGGTTCGTGCCTACCGGGACGGGAGTGGAGGCGGGCTGGGTGCCGGCGATCGTCAACGACAGGGACCGCCATCCCGGCATGGTGCAGACCAGGTCGTAGGTCACCGACAGCGCCGAGCGATGCACCTGCCCAGCGCGCCCTGCAGCGCAACTCGAGGCACCACGCGCCGGTGGGCGCCATCGCCGGCCTCCGCCTCTCGGTCCGACGAACCCACGACA
The DNA here is from genome assembly GCA_028872975.1 of Acidobacteriota bacterium. GTDB lineage: Bacteria > Actinomycetota > Acidimicrobiia > Acidimicrobiales > UBA8190 > UBA8190. The sequence continues at coordinate 8,822 of JAGWNV010000008.1, read as the reverse complement.
GCCATCCCGGTGCCCTGCGGTAGGGTGAGGGCCCCGGACCGTCTGCCCAGGCAGGGGGGTCTGCGGGCTGTGGCGCAGCTTGGTTAGCGCGCTTGACTGGGGGTCAAGAGGTCGCCGGTTCAAATCCGGCCAGCCCGACCGAGAAGAGCAAGTAGGGGCGTTAGCCGATCGGATTGACATGAGCGGCGCCGAGATGACTGCTGCACCCAGGTCACTCGCTGGGAGCCTCATCGACGGGACGAGTCGGCAGGTGTTCCAGTTCGATCGGCCAGTCTTTGCCTCGAAGCTTGGCGGCATTGCGACGCTCAATGGCCGCGATCTCGTGCTAGACGGCGGCGGCGCTCCAGCCTCCTTTCCGCGTCACCCATGCCGGCCTGCTTCTCCAGATACGTGGCGAACGCCTCGGCTTGCTCGGCCCGGCGGGTTCGACCTGGGCCAGGCGGTCCGGCCAGCTCGGTCAGGGTCAGGGCGGACACGAGCCGTCAGAGGCCGACGAAATGCGAGGCCCACAACTCCGTCAGGCCCATGAGCGCAGACGCTTCGCTCTTGTGCGAGTTGACTTCGCCCATCCAGCCACAGGCGCAGACCATCGACCCTTCCCAGGAACCACTCCCCCTCATGGAGGTGCTCCGTTCTCTGATGCTGTGCTCCGCGTCCCCCTGACTACCCGTCGCCATCGGTGTCGCCTCGTGCCGGTCCTTGGGCCGGCTTGCCGACACGGCTTCCGCGACCATCGTGATGAGTGTCTCTGGAGGGACGGGCTTCTGGAGATAGCGGAACACCTTGTCCCGCCGTCGGATGATCTCACCGTCGTACCCACGGGCAGTCGCCAGGATGATCGGAGGTGGGTCGTCCAGCCGGTCGAGGAGGGTGAAACCGTCGAGGACCGGCATCCGCAGGTCGAGGACGACAGCCGCGACCCTGGTCGCCCGCAGCGTCTCCAGCGCGATGAAGCCGTCGGCCGCCTCGATCACCTCGAACCCGGCAGCCCGGAGCACCGCCGTGAGCGAGGCACGGACACTCTCGTCGTCATCGACGACGAGGACCAGGTCGGATGAAACAGGCGCGGCCATGACGAACACGGAACCCGATCAGCGACGGCGACGCATCCGCCAGTACCGGCGAGCCAACAGCGGCTGGAACCGGCTTCGGCGTGCGAGTCGGCGCAATTCCCGACTCTGGGTCCTCGCAATGACTGATCGGGTGAGCAGTGGCAGGGAGCCGGCGGTGTTCGACCCCTGAACCTGTGGATTGAGATCGTTGCCCTCCATGCTGTCCCCCCGTCACAGCAGGTGCAGATGTCCTGGCTCCGCCCGGCCAGGAGGTCATCCCCTGAGTGTCCCTTCGGCGGCCGGAACGAGTAGACCCCCCGAGGCGGCGACGCCGGATGCGTTGAGTGGTTGGGTGGCGGTCCCTCTCTGCATCATCCTTTGCAGGATTCGGAGAAGGAAGACAACTGCGCCCCAACTAGGCTCACCCGGGCGAGCGGAGGCTCGAGCCGGCATCGCAGATGCCGCCTCGGGCGTGGTCCGGCGGCGGGCCCGCCCGACCGAGGGACGCGGTCAGCTCGCCGTGGTCGTCGTCGACCCGGCGGTGCCGGCACCGCGGACCCCGATGTCCTTGGCAATGGCGGCCAGGTCGTCGAAGGCGCTCCGCAGGTCGTTGCGGGCGTTCGTCTCGTCGGTACGGGCGCTCAGGAAGACGGCGGCGTTGCCCGGGTACCCCGTCGGCGTCTGGGCCAGCACCGTGGCCGCCACCCCCGCCAGGGCGGAGGTCGCCGAGGACACCCTCGCCTGCATGTCGCCGAAGGCGGACTCGGCGTCGGTGACGTTCCTTCCGTGCGCTCTGGCCCAGGCGATGGCGCTCTGGACGGTGGGCTCGAGCGCCGACAACCTGCCGGCGGCGAAGGACTCCCGGTCGGCCACGATCGTCTCGTGCGTCTGCGGGGTCATGACCAGATAGACGCGGTAGTCGTAGACCATGGCGTGGGCGTCCTGACGGACCTGGGGGCAGGTCGTCGCCTGCTGGACCTCGGGCTGGAGCGCTTCGATGCCCGGCAGCTCCACTGCGGTGATGTCGTGCGCCAGGGTCGACTGATCCGAGGGCGAGAGGTGGGAGGACGGAGCCTCTACCAACGCCGAGAGGGCCTCGAGCTGAGTGACCCGGCTGACGAGGGCCTGTGCCGCGCGCTGCTGGGCAGCACGGAAGAGGGCGGGGGAGCAGAACGGGTTGGACACGGTGCCGGTGCTGCCGGTCGGTGAGGTGGTGGTCGAAGTGTCGGCGGTGGCTGCCAGTGCCGCACCGGGGCACAGCCCCACGGCCAGAAGGCCAAGGACGGGGAGGGCGACGACGGAGCGCAGGACGGGCCGCATGTCAGGAGTCCGCCTGCGGACGGCTCAGGTCGGTGTCGACCTGCGCCAGGCCACTGTCGACGGCCCCGAGGCTGCTCTGGACGTCGGCCACCGCTTGCTGCGCGGCGGGGCTCTCGAGCGGGTCCGTGCTCGACGGTGCCGCCCCCTGGGCCGGGTATGCCGCCGTGGTGGGGGGGCGCACCACGTGACGCGCCGCCGCCGGCGTCGTGCCGCAGGCGGCGAGGAGTCCCGCCACGAGCGCCATCGAGGCGACCGATGCCGTCCTGCGGACCCGATGGGCCATGGCCCCTCCCTCGTCGTGCGATGCCGTCAACCTCGGTACCGACCATCGCAGATGGAGGTGAGCACGGGGTGAGGTGCCGGTTAGGGGTCTGTGAAGGATGGCGGATGTTGCCGGCGGCGGAGCTCGCGGGCCACCTGGATCGCATAGCTCTCGTACAACGCCGAACGGCCGCGGTCCTGGGCTCGTCGATGCTCCTCGTCGGTCCGCCAGGCCTCGTGGTTCGCCCATGAGTCGAAGACGACGATCGACACGCGTTCGCCGTCGTCGGCGACGAAGGTCTTGAAGTCGAGCAGTCCAGGCATCGCCCGGGCCCTCGCCTCCATCCGCCCCGCCAGCTCTCGGTACTCCTCGAGCGCCTCGGCACGCAGCCGTGAGCGGAATACGGTCACGATCCGCGCGTCTTCACTCTCCGTGCCAGTCACGGCGTCGCTGCGAGACACCGGCTGCACAACCGGTCGCCAAGTTTCCGTTGCGAATTGATTTCAACCAAATCCCAGGTCACAGGCATTGCACGTCGTATCGTTCTCCTTCGGTGATGGACATTGTCGGACGGCGACCGGTATGTTGTCAGCCCGTTATGCCCAGACACGGCGGGGTCCGGGGCACGCGCGTTCGTCGGTGGCCCATGCGCCGGCGGGATTCTGCAGCAGTCCGTGCGATCCCGCTCGCCATGGCGGTCCTCGTGACCGGTCTCACCACGGGCGCGGTCCTGGTCCCCTCGACGGCAACGGCCGACGTCAACTCCGCGCAGGCCTCTGTCGCACAGCTCCAGCAGCGCCTCGCCGCCGACGGCGTGAAGATCCAGCAGCTGGTGGAGCAGTACGACCAGGCCCTGGCCCAGCAACAGGTGGCGACCCAGCACGTCCAGCAGGCCGAGGCGCACCTGGCCGCCGACCAGCAAGCCGAGAACAAGGCCATGGCCGTCCTCCGCAGCATCGCCCTCAGCACCTACCTGAGCGACGCACAGGACAGCTCCAACCTCGCCATCTTCTCGAGCGGCGACGCCACCTCGATCGTGGCGCAGCAGGAGTACACCCACATCGCCAACACCGGGCTCCGCAACGCCGTCGACACGGTGACCATCGACGCCAGGAACACCGCGGCGTCCGAGGTGGCCCTGAAGGCCGCCCAGCAGCAGGCCCAGGCGCTCGTGAGCCAGCTGGCCGCCGCCCAGGCCGCCGCCCAGGCAGCAATGAACCAGGACGACGCCCTCCTGGCGTCGGCCAAGTCCAACCTCGCCGCCGCCCTGGCCCAGCAGCAGGCTGCGCAGCTCGCCGCCGAGCGGGCCCGTGAGGCGGCCCTCGCCGCCGCCCAGGCCGCCGCCCAGACCGCTGCCGCCCACCCGCCGCCGGTGAACTTCCATCCCTCGCCGGGGAGCTACGCCAACCCGCTGCGCTCGGTCAACGGCCTCAATCCCGAGCGGATCGACCAGGGCGTCGACTACAGCGGCTACGGCCCCGTCTACGCCGTGGGGGACGGCACGGTCATCTCGACGACGAACGGGGGATGGCCGGGCGGCACCTTCATCGCCTACAAGCTCACCGACGGTCCCGCCGCCGGCCTCGTCGCCTACGCGGCCGAGGACCTGGAGCCGACCGTCAGCGTCGGCCAGACCGTGACGGCCGCCACCGTCATCGGGACCATGTACGAGGGCCCGGACGGGATGGAGACCGGCTGGGCCGATCCCTCGGGCGACGGCATGACCATGGCCCGCGACTACGGGCAGTTCAACGGCAACAACTCCACCGCATTCGGCGCCAACTTCTCCCGGATGCTGGCGAGCCTCGGGGCGCCCCCCGGCGTCCTCGAGACCAACCCGCCCACCGGGAACCTCCCGCCGAACTGGCCCACCTGGTGAACCGGCGGTCGCAGGCTTAGCCTGCGCCGCCATGGCCGTCTACGCCCTGGGCGCCGTCGTCCCCCGCATCGACGACACCGCCTTCGTCCATCCCGACGCCACGGTGATCGGCGACGTCACCGTCGGCCCGCAGTCCTCGGTGTGGCCGGGCGCCGTCCTCCGAGGCGACCACGGGACCGTGACCATCGGTGCGAGGACCTCGGTGCAGGACTGCTCGGTGATCCACGCCGGTCCCGGCTTCCCGACGGTGGTGGGCGACGGATGCGTGATCGGCCACATCGTCCACCTCGAGGGGTGCCGGCTCGAGCACGACTGCCTGATCGGCTCAGGGGCCGTCGTCCTCCACCACGTCGTCGTGGGCCAAGGGGCCCTCGTCGGGGCAGGAGCGGTCGTCCCCAACGGCACCGAGATCCCACCGGGCGCCCTCGCCGTCGGGGTCCCGGTCACCATCAGGCCCGATGCCTCCCACGTCGAGCTCATCCGGGCCTCCGCCGAGGAGTACGTCCGCAACGCCGCCCGCTACCGCCACGAGCTCCGTCGTATCGACTGACCCTCACCTTCGACTTGAGGGTGAGGGTGCCCCGCCACCTGGGCCGATTGCAGCAGTGGGGTGCTGGCGTCACAGGAGTCCGGACGTGGCCGGTGCGACCGCCGTCGAGGGCCCGCCGGCGCCTCGTGCCACACCTGCCGGGCCGCCGGCGCGACGTCGGGGCTGACCTGGGGTGACATCCGGACTGACCGAGGCGGGCCACGGTCTGCGCCCTCGCCCGGCATCCCCCTCCGATGACAGCCTCGTAACTACCCTCGTGTCGGGACGAGAGTACGATGACCCTGCACCTGAGGTGGAGGAGGACCCCGATGGTTGACCGAGCCGTTGCCACACCGCTGCCCGGGCTGGGCGAGACGGCCCAGGGCGCCAACACCGGCGAGGGATTCCGCGGCCCGCAGGTCTGCACGCTCGTCGGCATCACCTACCGCCAGCTCGACTACTGGGCGCGCACCGGGCTGCTCCGGCCCTCGATCGCCGACGCCAAGGGCAGCGGCACCCAGCGCCTGTACGCCTACACCGACGTCCTCGAGCTGAAGGTCATCAAGCAACTGCTCGACGCCGGGATCTCCCTCCAGCGCGCCCGTCGCGCCGTCGAGTGCCTCCGGGAGGACCTCGGCGGCGACCTCGCCTCCGCCAACCTCGTCCTGGTCGGGACCGACTCGGTGCTGGCGCGCAGCGACGGCGACGTCGTCGACCTCCTGAAGGGCGGGCAGGGCGTGCTCAACATCGTGCCCCTGTCGGGAGTCGTGGAAGAGCTCGACGCCGCCATCGTGGAGCTCGAGGCACACCGCCGGGACGCCGAGGCGGCGGCGCCGGTCGCGGCCGCCTCGGCCGGGGGAGCCCGGCGCTCCTGACCATGGGCCGCCGCCAGGACGCCGGGGGGGGCGAACCGAGCTTCGCCCACGAGTCGGAGCGGCACTTCGCCGAGCTTCTGGACTTCTACGGCGTCCGCTGGGAGTACGAGCCCGTCGAGTTCGTCCTGGAGTGGCACGACGACGGCCGGCCCCGGGCGGCCTTCCGGCCCGACTTCTACCTCACCGAGCACGGCTGCTTCGTCGAGCTCACCACCCTCAACCAGAATCTCGTCACGAAGAAGAACGCCAAGGTCCGCCGGTTGAGGGAGCTGCACCCCGAGGTCGAGGTGAAGCTCCTCTACCAGCGGGACTATCAGGCCCTTCTGGCCAAGTACGGCTTTCCCCGCACCGCGTCGCCCGCCGCATAGGCTGCGGGCGTGGTCCCGGCGTCGTCCACTCCCGCCGACGTCGGCGCGTCCCCGTCCGGGACCGCCGCGCCTGGGCCGGACGGCGGAAGGGAGGGCCCCGAGGAATTGCGGCACTCGCCGCTCGAGATCCAGCACCGCGCCCTCGGGGCCAGGCTCGTGCCCTTCGGCGGCTGGCTGATGCCGCTGCAGTACCCCGGGGGGACCCTGGTGGAGCACCGGGCCTGTCGCGGCGACGTCGCCGTGTTCGACGTGAGCCATCTCGGCACCGTCCGGGTGGAGGGTCCGGGGGCCTTCGACACGCTCCAGCAGGAGCTCAGCAACGACTTGCGCAAGGTCGGCCCCGGCCGGGCCCAGTACACCCACCTGCTCGACCCCGCCGACGGATCGGTCGTCGACGACATCATCGTGTGGTGGGTGGCCGATGACCGCTTCGACGTCATGCCGAACGCCTCCAACACCGCACCGGTGCGCGCCGCGGTGGGAGGACGGGACACCACCGCCGAGCGGGCCGTCCTCGCCGTCCAGGGCCCCGGGGCGCGCCGTGTCGTCGAGGCGGTGGCGCCCGCCGCCGCCGGCGTGGGCCGCTTCTCGGTGGCCGGCTTCGAGTTCTCCGGTGCACCCTGCACCGTCGCCGGCACCGGCTACACCGGCGAGGACGGGGTGGAGTGCGCCGTCCCCGCCGAGGTGGCACCGCGTCTGTGGGAGGCCTTCGTCGCCGCCGGCGCCGTGCCCGCCGGCCTGGGGGCCCGGGACACCCTCCGGCTCGAGGCGGGCCTGCCCCTGCACGGTCACGAGCTCGGCCCCGGGGTCACCCCCCTGCAGGCCGGGCTGGGGTGGGTGGTCGGCTGGGACAAGGGCGACTTCCGGGGCCGCGGCGCCCTCGAGGCCGAGCGGGAGGCCGGTGTCCGGCGGCGCCTGGCCGGTCTCGTCGGCGACGGGAGGCAGCCGCTTCGGGAGGGGGCGGCGGTGCGCCGCGCCGGGTCCCCGGTCGGCGAGGTCACGAGCGGCAACTTCTCCCCGGTGCTCGAGCGGGGGATCGGGATGGCCTTCCTCGACACCGACGCCGGGCTGGCCCCCGGTGACGGGGTGTCGGTGGAGCTGCGGGGGCGAGCGCTGGCGGCGCGGGTGACGGCGCTGCCCTTCGTCCGACGGCCCGGCGGAGGAGCGTGATGGCCGGCTACGCCCCCCACACCGACGCCGAGGTGGCCGCCATGCTCGGGACCCTCGGGCTCGCCGACCTCGACGAGCTCTTCGCCGTCGTCCCCGAGGCCCTCCGGCTGGCAGGCGGCCTCGAGCTGCCCGGTGGCCTCTCCGAGCCCGACGCCTGGGCCCGCGTCGAGCAGCTGGCCGGCGCCAACCGCCCCTGTGGGCCCGAACTCGTCTGCTTCGCCGGTGGGGGGATCTACGACCACGAGGTCCCGCCGGTCACCCGGGCCCTCGGGTCCCGTTCGGAGTTCGTGACCTCCTACACCCCCTACCAGCCCGAGGTGGCCCAGGGCGTCCTCCAGGCCGTCTTCGAGTTCCAGACCCTCCTGGCCCGGCTCTCGGGCCTGCCCGTGGCCAACGCCTCGCTCTACGACGGTGCCGCCGCCCTCGTGGAGGCGGTCAACCTCGGCGTCGCCGCCTCTGGCCGGCGGCGCGTCCTCGTCTCGGCCGGCGTCACCCCGGCGTGGCGGGCCGTGCTCCGCACCTTCGCCGCCGGAACCGGCCACGACGTCGAGGAGGTCCCCCTCACCGGCGGCGTCACCAGGTTCGAGGACCTCGGGGGCCCTGGCGCAGGCGCCGGGGGCGCACCGGGGGTCGTCGTCGTCTCCTATCCGAACTACCTGGGCTGCCTCGAGGACCTCGGGGCGGCCCGGGCGCTGTGCGACCGCACCGGCGCCCTCCTGGTCGTCGCCTTCGACCCCGTGTGCGCCGGCATCCTCCGCTCCCCGGGCGACTGGGGGGCCGACGTGGCGGTGGGGGAGGGGCAGCCCTTCGGCATGCCGCTGTCGTTCGGCGGCCCGTTGCTGGGGCTCTTCTCCTGCGCCATGGCCCACGTCCGGCGCCTCCCGGGGCGCCTCGTGGGCGAGACGGTGGACGCCGAGGGCCGGCGCGCCTACGTCACCACCCTCCGGGCGCGCGAACAGGACATCCGCCGGGAGAAGGCCACGTCGAACGTGTGCACCAACCAGACCCTCATGGCCGTCACCGCCGCCATCCAGCTGGGCTGGCTCGGCACCGAGGGGCTGGCCGAGATCGCCCTGCGGTCGGCCAGGGGCGCCCGGTACTGCCGGGAGGCCCTCCTCGCCGTCCCCGGCGTCGAGGCCCTGGCCGGCGCCCCGACGGTACGGGAGTTCGCCCTGTCGCTGCCCGTGCCGGCCGCCGTCGCCGTCGAGCGGCTGGTGGAGGAGGGGTTCCTGGCCGGCATCCCCCTCGACCCGGACTACACCGGGGGCCACGACCGGGGGCTCCTCGTCGCCGTCACCGAGCGGCGTACCCGCGGCGAGATCGACGCCTTCGTGGCCGCCGTCGAGAAGGCGGTGCGATGACCACGA
>JAGWNV010000258.1 GCA_028872975.1 Acidobacteriota bacterium | reverse complement strand
CGCCTCCCCGCCGCTTTCCTGACGGGTCGTCAGGCAGTAAGCTGACATGAAAGTCAGAGAACTCCGGGGCCTCCGAGGTGCCCGGCACGGCCGCCTGGCGGCGGCACCGAGGAGGTGGCATGGCGCGGGACTACCGGCTCATCTCGGCCGACGGGCACGTGGTCGAGCCCCCCGACATGTGGACGAAGTACCTGCCCAAGCGGTTCCACGACCGGGCCCCCAAGCTGGTCAAGGACCCCAAGGGCGGCGACGCCTGGGAGCTCGTCCCCGGCACACCGCCGATGCCCCTCGGGCTCGTGACCAACGCCGGGCAGTACGGCAAGCGCTACGAGGAGCTCGAGTGGTACGGCTCTACCTACGACTCGATCCTGAAGGGTTCCTTCGAGTGTAAGGCCCGCCTCGACGAGGCCGACTTCGACGGCGTGGACGCCGAGGTCCTGTTCCCCTCCCAGCGCACCATGGGCGCCTTCATGGCCCAAGAGGACGACGACTACCACCTGGCCGGCCTCGAGGCCTACAACACCTGGATGCACGACGAGTTCATGGACGCCGACCGCGAGCGGCTGATCGGGCTGGCCCAGATGCCCGGGGTGGACGTGCAGACGTCGGTCAAGTGGCTCCGCGACGCCAAGAGCGCCGGCTACAAGGGCGTGATCATCTCCGCCTACCCCTCGGGCAATTCCGACCTCTCGGCCGAGGACGACCCCTTCTGGGAGGCCGCCGAAGAGGAGCAGATGCCCGTCCACATCCACAGCGGCCTCCGCCAGGCGGGCAAGCGCAAGGCGGCGGGCTCCTTCCAGAAGGCGGCCGCCTCGGCAGGGCGCCAGATCGGCCTGGCCGAGATGGGCGGGCCCGTCGGCGACGCCTCGCAGTTCATGTCGAAGTTCATCTACTCCGGCATCTACGACCGGTTCCCCGGGCTCCAAACGGTGGCCGTCGAGTGCGGGATCGGCTGGATCCCCCACTTCCTCGAGCACATGGACGACCACTACTGGCGCAACCGCACCTGGACGAAGTCGCCCCTCAAGCTCCTCCCGAGCGAGTACTTCCGGCGGAACTGGAAGGCGACCTTCATCCGGGAGCCCTTCGCCGTGGCCAGCCGCCACTGGATCGGGGTGGACAACATGATGTGGTCGACGGACTACCCCCACCACCGCCACGACTGGCCGTACAGCCGCCGGATCGTGGAGGAGTCCATGGGGGGCGTGCCGGAGGCCGAGCGCCGCAGGATGGTCTGCGAGAACGCCAAGGAGCTGTACCGGCTGGGCTGACAGGAGCCGGGGATCACGTCTCGACCGCGGTGGAGCTCGTTCGGCGCGCCGCGGCAAGGGCACGAGAGCGGAGGAGAGGGAGCGACAGTGGGACTGCTCGAAGGCAAGGTGGCCCTCGTCACCGGGGCCGGGCACGGGATCGGCAGGGGCGAGGCCCTCGAGCTCGCCCGCCAGGGGGCGACGGTCCTCGTGAACGACGTGGGCGGGTCGGTCCATGGCGAGGGTGAGGACAAGCGGCCCGCCGAGGAGGTGGCCGAGCTCATCCGGGCCAAGGGGGGCCGGGCCGGGGCCAACTACGACGACGTGGCCGACTGGGCCGGGGCCGAACGGCTCGTCCGCCAGGCCGTCGAGGAGTTCGGCCGCCTCGACGTCGTGGTCAACAACGCCGGCATCGTCCGCGACGCCATGCTCTTCTCGATGTCGGAGGCCGACTTCGACGCCGTGGTCCGGGTGCACCTGAAGGGCACCTTCGCCGTCACCCACCATGCCGCCAACTACTGGCGGGCCGAGTCGAAGGGGGGCCGCCAGCCCCGTGCCGCCATCGTCAACACCGTCTCCTCGGCCGGCCTCCAGGGCAACGTGGGTCAGGCCAACTACGGCGCCGCCAAGGCCGGGATCGCCGCCCTCACCGTCATCTCGAGTCTCGAGCTCGCCCGCTACGGCGTCCGGGCCAACGCCGTGGCCCCGGGAGGGATGACCCGGATCACCGCCACCCTCCGCAAGGACGCCGACGTGAAGGAGCCCGACCAGCTCGAGGACGGCGACTACGACCCCATGAACCCGGCCAACTCGGCCCCGATGGTGGCCTGGCTCGCCTCCGACGACGCCCTGCACGTGACGGGCCAGGTCTTCCGGGCCGTGGGGCATCGGATCACCCACTACCGGCCCTGGTCCCTCGGGCCCACCGTCGAGCCCAAGGGGGGCCCGGCCCGGTGGGAGCCGGAGGACATCGGCCCGGCCGTGAACGCGCAGATCTTCGGATCGCGCGCCGCCGGGCTCCAGATGGGAGGCTGACCGCCATGGCCGGTGTGTGGAGCTACGAGGGCAAGCGGGTGATCGTGAGCGGCGGCGGTGGCGCCGGCATGGGGGCCGCCGCCGTGGTCGACCTCGTCGACCTCGGCGCCGAGGTCCACGTCCTCGACCTGAAGGAGCCCTCGGTCAAGGTGGCCGGGTTCCAGGAGGTCGACCTCCGGGATCCCGGGGCCATCGAGGCGGCCGTCGACGCCGTGGGCGGCCGGGTGGACGCCCTCTTCAACTGCGCCGGGCTCCCGGGACCGCCCTTCTCCGGCACCGACGTCATGCTCGTGAACTTCGTCGCCGCCCGCCACCTCACCGAGCTGGTCGCCGGCCGGCGCATGGAGGACCGGGGGGCGGTCTGCACCATCTCGTCGGCGGGCGCCTTCGGCTGGGAGAGCGCCGGCGCCCAGGTGGCCGGACTGCTCGCCACCACCGGGTACGAGGAGGCCCGGCAGTGGTGCGAGGACAACCCCACGCTCGTCGGTGAGGGCTACCTCCTCTCCAAGCAGGCCATCATCTGGTGGACGGTCAACGCGGCCATGGACCTGGCGCCCCGGAACATCCGGGTGAACTGCATCAGCCCCGGACCCACCCAGACGCCGATGATGCCCTCCTTCGAGGCCTACATGGGCAAGGACTTCATGGACAAGGTCCCGAAGCCCCTCTACGGCCGCAACTCGAGCCCCGAGGAGCAGGCCCACCCCGTCGTCTTCCTGAACAGCGACGCGGCGGGGTACATCACCGGCAGCAACCTCTACACCGACGGGGGGTTCTCCGCCGGCTTCCTCACCGGGCGTCTCGACTTCTCGGCGATGACCGGCGAGGCCACCGCCGGCTGAGCCGAGGTGGCCAGGGGGCGGACCGATCTCGAGGCGTTCTTCCACCCGAAGGCCGTGGCCTTGGTGGGGTCGGTCAACCGCAGCGCCAAGCCGGAGCGGCTCCGGGCCGCCTACGGCGAGCGGTGGGGGGACCGGTGGTACCTGGTCAACGCCAAGGGCGGCCGGGTGGGGGACATCCCGATCTACGAGCACGTCACCGACATCCCCGCCGAGGTCACCCTGGCGGTGGTGAACGTCGGCACCCGGCTGGTGGCCGGGGTGGTCGAGGAGTGCGGGAAGCACGGGGTGCCCTACGTCCTCGTCTTCACCGCCGGGTTCTCCGAGGTGGGCCCCGAGGGGGCCGCCCTCGAGCGGGAGGTGGGGGAGGTCGCCCGCCGCTACGGCATCCGGGTCTTCGGCCCCAACACCAACACGAACGCCTTCGAGGTCCTCCCCGAGCCGCCCCGGGTCCGGGGGGGCCGCATCGGGCTCGTGACCCAGAGCGGCCACCAGGGCCGGCCCCTCGTCCAGGGCGCCGAGTTCGGCGTGGCCTTCTCCCGGTGGGTCCCGACCGGCAACGAGCTCGACCTCGAGGCCGCCGACTTCATCGAGCACTTCGCCCACGACGAGGAGACCGCCGTCATCGCCGGCTACTTCGAGGGCTTCAAGGACCCCCCCAAGCTCCGCCGGGCCCTCGAGGCGGCCAACGAGGCGCGCAAACCGGTC
>JAGWNV010000257.1 GCA_028872975.1 Acidobacteriota bacterium | reverse complement strand
CGGGTCGGCCCGCCCACGCCGCCCTGGTGGCGCGCTTCGGCGCGGGGGTCCTGGACGCCGACGGGACCATCGACCGGGGCGCCCTGGCGTCGGTGGCGTTCGCCGACCCCGGCGCCCTCGCCGACCTGAACGCCATCACGCACCCGGCCATCGGGGCCGTGATGGCCGAGCGGCGCGCCGCCCTCGAGGAGGTCGATGCCGTGGTGCTCCTCGACGTCCCGCTCCTCACCCCCGCCCATCGCCAGCTGCTCGGCCTCGACGTCGTGCTCGTCGTGGACTGCGACCCCGAGCGCTGCGTGGCCCGGGCCGTCGGACAGCGGGGGATGGCCGAGGCCGACGTCCGGGCCCGCATGGCCGCCCAGGCGACCCGGACCGAGCGGCTCGAGGGCGCCGACCTGGTCGTCGACAACAGCGGCGACCGCGCCCGGCTCGACGGCGAGGTGGACCGGGTCTGGCGGGAGCTCCTGGCCAGGGCCGAGGCCAAGGCGGCCGGCACCGGCTGAGGCACCACGACGGCCCCCCTGGGCCCGGCGGAGGCGTCACACCCGGCCGGTACCATCGCCTCGTGCCTGCGCTGGAGGTGGTGTCCCCCCTGCGCCCGGCCGGGGACCAGCCGGGCGCCATCGGCGCGCTCAGCGAGGGGCTGCGGCGGGGGGACCGCTTCCAGACCCTCCTCGGCATCACCGGCAGCGGGAAGACGGCCACGATGGCCTGGACCATCGCCGAGGTGGGCCGGCCCACCCTCGTCATCGAGCCCAACAAGTCCCTGGCCGCCCAGCTGGCCGCCGAGCTGCGGGAGCTCTTCCCCGGGAACCGGGTCGAGTACTTCGTCTCCTACTACGACTACTACCAGCCCGAGGCCTACCTCCCGACCACCGACACCTACATCGAGAAGGACTCCTCGATCAACGACGAGATCGACCGGCTGCGCCACGCCACCACCTCCAGCCTGCTCCTGCGCCGGGACGTGATCGTGGTGGCGTCGGTGTCGTGCATCTACGGCCTCGGCTCGCCCGACGAGTACCGCAGCCGGATCCTCGTAGTCCGGCCCGGCGAACGGGTCGACCAGCGGGGTCTCCTGCGGCGGCTCGTCGACCTCCACTACGACCGCAACGACCAGGTGCTGAGCCGGGGGCGGTTCCGGGTCCGGGGCGACACCGTGGAGCTGCACCCCGCCTACGAGGAGCAGGCCGTCCGCATCGAGCTCTTCGGCGACGAGGTGGAGCGTATCCGGCACTTCGACGCCCTCACCGGGGAGGTGGGGGAGGAGATCGAGGAGCTCGTGGTCTTCGCCTCCACGCACTACGTGGCCGGCGACGAGACCATGCGGAGGGCCATCGCCTCCATCGAAGCCGAGCTGCGCGACCGTCTCGGCGAGCTCCAGGGGCAGGGCAAGCTGCTCGAGGCCCAGCGGCTGCGGCTCCGGACCCAGCACGACCTCGAGATGCTGGCCGAGGTCGGCGTCTGCAACGGCATCGAGAACTACAGCCGGCACCTCGACGGCAGGCGCGCCGGGGAGCCCCCCCACACCCTCCTCGACTTCTTCCCGGAGGACTTCCTCACCGTCATCGACGAGAGCCACGTGGCGGTGCCCCAGATCCACGGGCAGTTCGAGGGGGACCGGTCGCGCAAGGCGACCCTCGTCGAGCACGGGTTCCGGCTGCCGAGCGCCCTGGACAACCGGCCGCTCACCTTCGACGAGTTCATGGCGCGGGTGGGCCAGGTCGTGTTCCTCTCCGCCACGCCGGCCCCCTACGAGCTGTCGGTCTCCTCCCAGGTGGTCGAGCAGGTGATCCGGCCGACGGGCCTGGTGGACCCCGAGGTCATCCTCCAGCCCACCACCGGGCAGATCGACGACCTGCTCGACCGCATCCGGTCCGCCGCCGCCGCCGGCGGGCGGGTGCTCGTCACCACGCTCACGAAGAAGATGGCCGAGGACCTGACCGACTACCTCCTCGAGCTCGGGGTGCGGGTGCGCTACCTCCACTCCGACATCGACACGGTGACCCGCATCGAGCTGCTGCGGGACCTGCGCCTCGGCGAGTACGACGTCCTCGTGGGGATCAACCTCCTCCGGGAGGGCCTCGACCTGCCCGAGGTGCGGCTCGTCGCCATCCTCGACGCCGACAAGACCGGCTTCCTCCGGTCGGCCAGCTCCCTCATCCAGACCATGGGTCGGGCGGCCCGCAACGTGGACGGCCAGGTCGTCCTCTACGCCGACACCGTCACCGACGCCATGCGGGAGGCCATCTCCGAGACCCAGCGGCGCCGGCAGCTCCAGCAGGCCTACAACGCCGAGCACGGCATCGACCCGGTCACCGTGCGCAAGGCCGTCACCGACATCCTCGCCCGCCTGCGCCCCGCCGCCGACTCCGCCACCGCCGCCCGCCGGGCCCGCGGCGGGCGGAACCGCCCGGCGGCGTCGGGCCTGCCGGGACGGGCCACGCGGACGCCCCCCCTCCGACCACCGGCGGGCCGCCGGCGGGTGACCGAGGACGGGCTCCCGTCGCTCGCCGACGCGCCGGTGGAGGAGCTCGAGGGCCTCGTCCGGCGGCTCGAGCAGGAGATGCGGTCGGCCGCCGCTGAGCTGCGCTACGAGGAGGCGGCGCTCATCCGCGACGAGATCGCCGAGCTGCGGCTCGCCCTCGTCGAGGCCTCGGCCGACCAGCCCACCCCAGCCTCGGCGTGAGGGCCCGGCGGGAGCCCGTGGACCGCCCGGTAACCTCGGCCTGATGCCCGACCAGCTGGTGATCCGCGGCGCGCGGGAGCACAACCTGCGCGACGTGTCGCTGGAGCTGCCGCGCGACCAGCTGGTGGTCTTCACCGGCCTGTCCGGGTCGGGCAAGTCCTCCTTGGCGTTCGACACCATCTACGCCGAGGGCCAACGCCGGTACGTCGAGTCCCTTTCGTCGTACGCCCGGCAGTTCCTGGGCCAGATGGACAAGCCGGATGTGGACTTCATCGAGGGGCTCTCTCCGGCCATCTCCATCGACCAGAAGTCCGCCAGCCGCAACCCCCGGTCGACGGTGGGGACCGTCACCGAGATCTACGACTACCTCCGGCTGCTCTACGCCAGGATCGGCCAGCCGCACTGCCCGAACTGCGGGCGGCCCGTGGCGCGCCAGACCCCCCAGCAGATCGTCGACCGGATCCTCGACCTGGCCGAGGGGACCCGCTTCTCGGTGCTGGCCCCCATCGTGCGGGGGCGCAAGGGCGAGTACGAGGCCCTCCTCGACGACCTGGCCAAGCAGGGCTTCGCCCGGGCCCGGGTCGACGGCGAGACGGTCGAGCTCTCCGAACGGGCCGGGCTCAAGCTGGCCCGCTACGAGCAGCACACCATCGAGGTGGTGGTGGACCGCCTCGTCCGGCGGCCCGACATCCGCCAGCGGCTCACCGAGTCGATGGAGACGGCCCTGCGCCTCACCGGCGGCACGGCCGAGATCGCCGTGGTGGGAGCCGACGGCGAGGAGGACCTCATCACCTTCTCCGAGCACCTGGCCTGCACCGCCTGCGGGCTCTCCTTCGAGGAGCCCGAGCCGCGCAACTTCTCCTTCAATTCCCCCTACGGCGCCTGCCCCGCCTGCGACGGCCTCGGCACCCAGTTCGAGGTGGACCCCGCCCTCGTCGTGCCCGACCCCGACAAGACCCTGGAGGAGGGCGCCCTGGCGCCGTGGATCGGGGGCCGGAGCCGGTGGTTCGACCGCATGGTGGAGGCCCTCGCCGACGCCTACGGCTTCTCCATGGACACCCCCTGGCGCAAGCTCCGCAAGAGCGACCAGAAGCTCCTCCTCCACGGTGCCGGCACCCGCCAGGTGAGCCTCCGCTACCGCAACCGCTACGGCCGCCAGCGGACCTTCACGACCCACTACGAGGGCATCGTCCC
>JAGWNV010000256.1 GCA_028872975.1 Acidobacteriota bacterium | reverse complement strand
GAGCACCTCCTCGACCGGATGCCCGACATCCATCCGACGGGCAAGGTCGAGCGGCTCCAGTCCGCCTTCATCAACGGGGTGAAGCACATCCCCGTCGCCTTCACGCCCGGCCCGACCGTCGGGCGCTGAGGTGCGGTTCCACCAGGCCGTCACCTTCCTCCCCGTCGACCAGGGGATGGCGCTGGCCCGCGCCGCCGACGATCAGGGCTACGCCGGGGTCTACCTGTCGGACCACATGTTCTTCCCCCGGGAGCGGACCTCCCGCTACACCTACTCGACCGCCGACGACGGGGCCCCCGGCTTCGGGGACCACTGGGACCCCGACACCCACTGGCCCGACCCCATCTGTTTCATCGCCGCCCTGGCCGCCGTCACGAGCCGGCTGCAATTCACCACCGGCGTCTACGTCGCCCCCGCCCGGGACCTCGTCACGGTGGCCAAGCAGGTCGGCACCGTGGCCGTCCTCTCCGGGGGCCGGATCAACCTCGGGGTGGGCGTGGGGTGGTCCAAGGAGGAGTTCGACGCCACCGGCCAGGACTTCGCCACCCGGGGACGGCGCCTCGACGACATGATCCCCGCCCTCCGGGCCCTGTGGGGGGGCGGCTGGGTCGAGTACCACGGCAGCCACTACGAGGTCCCGGCCATGCGCATGGAGCCGAGCCCGGGCCGGCCCGTGCCGATCCTGGGCGGGGGCCACTCGGCGCCCGCCTTCCGCCGGGCCGCCACCTTGTGCGACGGCTGGATCGCGGCGGGGGCCTACAAGGTCGAGGAGGCCCAGTCCTACCTGGGCCAGCTAGCCGAGGCCCGCAAGCGGGCCGGCACCGAGGAGGCACCGTTCTCGATCTTCCTCTCCCTCTGGGAGCGGCCCGACCTCGACCTGTACCGCCGGTTCGAGGAGGACCACGGGGTGACCGACTTCCTCTGTGCTCCCGGACTCACCGCCCGCGTCGACCCCGGCGCCCCGGCCCAGGAGCAGCTCCGGGCCCGCCTCGACGCCTCGGCGCGGTTCGCCGAGCTCGTCGTGGCCAAGGCAGGATGAGCCGATGGCACTGAAGCTCGGCCTCCAGCTCGGCTACTGGGGCTCCGGCCCGCCGCCGGCCGCACCCGAACAGGTCCTCGAAGCCGAGCGGCTCGGATTCGACTCGGTGTGGACGGCCGAGGCCTACGGGTCCGACGCCCTCACGCCCCTCGCCTGGTGGGGGTCGCGCACGACCAGGGTCCGGCTCGGCACCGCCCTCTGCCAGCTCTCGGCCCGGACCCCCACGGCCATGGCCATGGCGGCGCTCACCCTCGACCACCTCACCGGCGGGAGGTTCGTCCTCGGCCTCGGCGTGTCGGGGCCCCAGGTCGTCGAG
This sequence comes from Acidobacteriota bacterium, assembly GCA_028872975.1. Taxonomy (GTDB): domain Bacteria; phylum Actinomycetota; class Acidimicrobiia; order Acidimicrobiales; family UBA8190; genus UBA8190. The sequence goes on along the minus strand of JAGWNV010000256.1, from coordinate 2,538 downwards.
GGCTGGTACGGCCAGTCCTTCCCCAAGCCCCTGGCCCGCACCCGGGAGTACGTGTCGGTGGTCCGCCAGGTGCTGGCCCGGGAGGCACCGGTCACCAACGATGGGCCCCACTATCCGCTGCCCTTCCCGGGCGGGACCGGTCTCGGCAAGCCCTTGAAGCCGATCGTCCATCCCCTTCGCGCCGACGTCCCCATCGTCCTCGGGGCCGAGGGGCCGAAGAACGTGGCCCTGGCGGCAGAGATCGCCGACGGGTGGTTCCCCATCTTCTTCTCCCCCGACCACATGCACGAGTTCTCCGCCTCCCTGGCCGAGGGCTTCGCCCGGCCCGCCGCCCGGCGGACGGCGGAGGACTTCGAGGTGATCGCCTTCTGCCCCGTCGTCGTCGACGAGGACGTCGAGCGGGCCGCCGACTCCTTCCGGCCCATGCTCGCCCTCTACATCGGCGGCATGGGGGCGAGGGAGATGAACTTCCACTTCGACGTCTTCGTCCGGATGGGATTCGGGTCCGAGGCCCAGAAGATCCAGGACCTCTACCTCGACGGCCGCAAGGAGGAGGCGGCCGCCTGTGTGCCGACCGCCATGGTGGAGAACATCGCCCTCGTCGGGCCCCGGGCCAAGATCGCCGAGGACCTCGAGCGATGGAAGGCCTCCATCGCCACCACCCTCCTGGTGGCCGGCTCGGTCGACACCCTGCGCATGATGGCGGAGCTGGTGCTCTAATCGCGTCCGGCGCCTGCCGACCGGGCGCCGACGGCAGGGGACCAGGAGGCGGCCCATGACCTGGATGCTCTACGGCGCCTACGGCTACACCGGCCGGTTGGTCGCCGCCCTCGCCACCGAGCGGGGCGAGATGCCGGTGCTGGCCGGCAGGGACGGCGAGAGGCTGCGGACGCTGGCGGAGGTCCTCCAGCTCGACCACCGGGTCGTGGGCCTCGACGACCCCGCCGCCCTCGACCGGGCCCTCGCCGACATCGATGCCGTGGCCCACTGCGCCGGGCCCTTCTCGGCGACGGCCCTGCCCATGGTCGAGGCCTGCCTGCGGACCGGCACCCACTACCTCGACGTCACCGGCGAGGTCGACGTCCTCGACACCGTGCTCGCCCGCCACGACGAGGCCGTCGCCGCCGCGGTCACCCTGGCGCCGGGATCGGGCTTCGACGTCGTCCCCTCCGACTGCCTGGCCGCCCTCCTGGCCGCCGCCCTTCCCGGTGCCACCCGCCTCGCCGTCGCGGTGCGCCTCGACGGAGGGCCGAGCGCCGGCACGGCCGCCACCGCCGCCGAGTCCCTGGCCCGTCCCTCCCTCGTCCGCGTCGGCGGGGCCCGGGTCCCCGCCCCGGCCGAGCTCCGGCGCCGCCGGGTCACCTTCGCCGACGGGCCCCGTGACGCCGTGGCCCTGCCCCTCGCCGACCTGGCCACCGCCTGGCGGTCGACGGGCATCGACGACCTCGTCGTCTACGCGGCGGTGCCGGCCCCGGTGCGCGCCCTCACCGCGCTGCCATCGGTCGCCCGGCGGGTCGCCGCCAACCGCCTGTCGCGGCGGCTCCTCGGGACGATGGCGGCCCGGCTGCCGGGTCCCTCCCCGACCACTCGGGCCGCCACGAGGAGCATGGTGTGGGCCGAGGTGGCCGACCACCGGGGCCAGGTGCGCGAGGGCACCGTGGCCGGCCCGAACGCCTACGACCTCACCGCCGACGCCGTGGTCCGCATCGCCGGGCTCCTGGAGAAGGGCGCCGGCACCCCCGGTGCCTGGACGCCCTCCCAGGCCTGGGGCGCCGACTTCGTCCACCAGCTCGACGGCGTCGAGGGCCGGATCCCCTCCTGACCCGGGCGGGCGGCCCGCAGCCCGCGCCCGGTGTCAGGCCGGGGCGTCGGCCAGGAGGTCCCCGAGACGCAGGAGGCTGGCGGTCGTCCCACCGAGCATCGGCGCCAGGTGCTTCACGAGCAGGTAGTAGCGGTGCAGGGGGTAGTCCCGGTCGACCCCAACCCCGCCGTGGAGGTGCTGGGCGCCGTGGACCACCCGCTGGGCGCCGTCGTCGGCCCAGAACTTGGCCACCGCCACCTCGGCGGCGGCGGGCAGGCCCCGGTCCAGCCGCCAGGCCGCCTGCCAGGCGGTGAGCCGGACGCCTTCGGCGTCGATGTAGGCGTCGGCGGCCCGTTGGCCCACGGCCTGGAAGGTGGCCACGGGTTTGCCGAACTGGACCCTCTCGGCGGTGTAGCGGGCGGTGAGGTCGACGGCGGCCTTGCAGGCGCCGGCGATCTCCACGCAGAGGGCGGCCCGGGCGCGCTCGGTGCACCACTGGTGGGCCTCTCCGCCGGCCGGGCCAGGGGCGACGAGGACGTCGCCGCCCTCGACGACGGCGCCGTCGAGCTCGATCCGGGCCTCCACCCGGCTGTCGGTGGCGTCCTGCCGCAGGCGGGTCACCCCCGGGGCCTCGGGGTCGAGGAGGAAGAGGCCGGTGCCGGCCTCGGTCCGGGCCGCCACCACCACGGCATCGGCGGCGAGGCCGACGGGGACGTCCTCGAGGACACCGTCGAGCC
>JAGWNV010000007.1 GCA_028872975.1 Acidobacteriota bacterium | reverse complement strand
ATGAGGGCGTCGGCGTCGGCGAACCCGAGGGCGCCGGCGACGGCGTCCTGCTCCTGGAGCACCAGCCGGTCGGTGGCCCGCGCCGTCAGCCGGTGCAGCTCGACGCGGACCGCGCCGAGGACGGCCCGGGGACCGTCGAGCACGCCGAGGTCGACGTGGTCGCCGAGGGCGGGCACGCCGCGCGCCGCGGCCAGGACGGCTTGCACGTCGCGGAGCCCCCCGTGGGACTCCTTCAGGTCGGGCTCGAGGAGGAAGGCGACGTCCCCGTGCTCGGCATGGCGCCCGGCCACCTGGGTGGCGAGCACGGGCAGCAGCCGCGTCGCCCGCTCCCGCCACAGGGCGAGGGCGTCGGCCAGGACCGGCCCCACCACCTCGGCGTCGCCGGCCACGAGCCGGCCGTCGAGGAGCCCCAGCTGGACCCGGAGGTCGTCGCGGGCGGCGGCGAGGACCTCGGCCGGGCTGCGGACGGCGTGGTCGAGCCGGATGCCCTCGTCCCAGACCGGGTACCAGACGGCGTCGGCGACGGCCTGGACGTCGCGCCGGCCACGATGGACGAGGACGACGTCGAGGTCGCTGAAGGGGAAGAGCTCGGCGCGCCCGTAGCCGCCCACGGCCACGAGGGCGAGCCCGTGCGGGTCGCCGCCCGAGGCGGCGGCGAGAAGCCCCCCGAGCCAGTCGTCGGCGGCATCGGCCAGCGCCCGGCAGAAGGCGTCGCCGCCGAGCTCCGCCTGCGCGAGGAGCGCCTGGCGGGCGGCGCGGAAGGACACCGGCGACGGTAGCACCCGCCGCCCGCCGCAGGGCCCGGACGGGTGCAGGGCGATAGACAGAGAGGCGTGCGCCGTCGCCGGTGGTGGGGCTGGGGCTACGAAGGCGAGGGGCTGGGCCATGACGAGCACGTGGCGCTCGGCGCGCTCCTCGGCGAGCGCTTCGGTCTGAGCGGCCGGCTCCTCGAGCCCCCCGACCCGGCACGCCTCGCCCTCCCCCCGCCGCGCCTCGCCCCGCCGGCGTCGCTGGCCGGGGCCGTGGGCGACGACCATCTCGAGCGGCTCTCCCACGCCTACGGGAAGTCCTACCGCGACGTGGTCCGGGCCCTGTCGGGACGGATCGAGCACCCGCCCGACCTCGTGGCCAGGCCCAGGGACGAGGCCGAGGTGGTGGCCGTCCTCGACTGGTGCGCGTCGGCGGGGGCGGCGGTGGTGCCCTACGGCGGCGGCTCCAGCGTGGTGGGCGGGGTCGAGCCCGACGTCGGCGACGCCTTCGCCGGGGCCGTGAGCCTCGACCTCGGCGCCCTCGACCGGGTCCTCGACCTCGACCGGCGGTCGCTGGCGGCGCGCGTCCAGGCGGGCACGCTGGGGCCGGCGCTCGAGGACCAGCTCCGGCCGGCCGGCCTCACCCTCCGGCACTTCCCGCAGAGCTTCGAGTGCTCGACCCTCGGGGGATGGATCGCCACCCGGGCCGGCGGGCACTTCGCCACCGGCCCCACCCACATCGACGACCTGGTGGAGTCGGTCCGGATGGTGGCGCCCGCCGGGGTCCTCGAGAGCCGACGCCTGCCCGCCTCAGGGGCGGGGCCGGCGCCCGACCGGCTCGTGATCGGCTCCGAGGGAGCCCTCGGGGTCATCACCGAGGCATGGGTGCGTGTCCGGGCCCGGCCGCGCTGGCGCGGCGGCGGGGCGGTGCGTTTCGGCCACTTCGCCGCCGGTGCCGAGGCCGTGCGGGCGCTCGCCCAGTCCGGGCTCGGGCCGAGCAACTGCCGGCTCCTCGACCCCCTCGAGGCCTTCGTGAACGGCGCCGGGGACGGGCGCCATGCCGTCCTCGTCGTGGGCTTCGAGTCGGCCGACCACCCACTCGGCCCCTGGACGGCGCGGGCCGCCGAGCTCGTCGCCGATCATGGGGGGACCGTCGACGCGGCGTGGGACGGGGGCGACGCCGAGGTCGACGGCGCCGGGCACGGGGGCGCCGCCGACACCTGGCGGTCGTCGTTCCTGCGCGGGCCGTACGTCCGCGACGCCCTCGTGCGCCTGGGGGCGCTGTGCGAGACCTTCGAGACGGCCTGCACCTGGGACGCCTTCGGGGTGCTCCACGAGCGCGTGACGGCGGCGACGCGTGACGGGCTGGTCGAGGCCGGTGCCGGCGCAGGGTTCGTCACCTGCCGGCTCACCCACGCCTATCCGGACGGCGTGGCGCCCTACTTCACCGTCGTCGCCCCGGCCCGCCCCGGGGCCGAGCTCGCCCAGTGGGCCATGGTGAAGTCGGCCGCCTCCGAGGCCATCCTCGCCTCGGGTGGGACCATCACGCACCACCACGCCGTGGGGCGGGACCACCGGCGGTGGTACGACCTCGAGCGGCCCCCGCTCTTCGCCGGGACCCTGGCTGCCGCCAAGGCCGTGCTCGACCCGGCCGGGATCTGCAACCCCGGCGTGCTCCTCGACCCGGTGCGACACCCATTGCCGGGCGGGCCCCCGTAGGCTTTCCCCGACGTCAGAGCGGGAGGGAGCCCGACATGGCCGAGTCGATCGAACCGCGACGCGCCGGGGGGCTCTCCACGGTCGACAAGCTGCTCGTGACCGCCGGCGTGGTGGGCGGGATCTTCGTCGTGCTGTGGGTGGCGCGGGCCGTCGTGGGCCTCTTCCTGCTCGTCTGCAAGATCGCCATCCTCGTGGTGGTGATCCTGGCCGTCGTCCGCCTCCTCCACCTCTTCTCCCGGCGAGGCCGCTGACCCCCGTCGCCTCAGGGGCGCGCCGCCAGGACGCGCTCGAAGAGGGCCACGTGCTCGGCCACCATCCGCTCCGTGGAGAAGTAGCCCTCCACGGCCGCCCGGCAGTCCCGGCGGCGCAGCGTCGCCACCTTCTCGACCGCCTCGGCCATGGCGAGGTCGTCCTCGCAGAGGAAGCCCGTCTTGCCGTCCTCCACCACCTCGGGGGCGGCACCCTCGGGGAAGGCCAGCACCGGGGTGCCGCAGGCGAAGGCCTCGAGCATCACCATGCCGAAGGGTTCGTTCCAGCGGATGGGGAACAGCAGCGCCTTGGCCCCGGCGAGCAGCTCGACCTTGCGCTCGTGGGAGACCTCACCGAGGTAGACGGCGTCCGACCCGAGTAGGGGCGCCACCTGCTCCTCGTAGTAGGCGCGTTCCCAGGCCTCTCGCATCTTGGCGGCGAGCAGGACCCGGTGGCCGGCCTTGCGGGCGATCTCGATGGCGCGGTGCGCGCCCTTGTCGGGCGCCATGCGGCCCAGGAAGAGCAGGTACTCCCCCTCGGCGTCCCCGGCGCCGTCGCCGAGGGGGAAGTTGCCGGCGTCGATGCCGTGGTGGACGACCCCGGCGATGGGGACCTCGGGGGCGGCGGCGTGCTGGGCCTGGGAGATGCAGATGATGGGTACCCGGTCGCCGATGGCGAGGTAGAGGTCGGTGAGCTCGTCGTTGAAGGGACCGTGGACGGTCGTCACGACCGGGAGCGAGGGGTAGCGCTCGGCGTAGAAGGGGCCCATGACGGTGTGGTCGTGGACGATGTCGTGGTCCTCGGAGAGCTCGCGGTAGGCGTGGAGGACGTGGCGGAGCTCGGGGACCGCCATCCCGATGCGCATGCCCTCGGCGTGCTCGAGGGTCCACTTGGTGGGGACGGGGCAGGTCGAGTCGCCGGTGGCGAAGAGGGTGACGTCGTGCCCGGCGGCGGCGAACCCCCGCGCCAGCTCGTCGACGACGAGCTCGATGCCCCCGTAGAGCGGGGGAGGGATCGGCGTCCACGGCGGGGCGATGAGCGCGATCCGCATGTCGAGATTCAACCATCTGACCGGAGGGGACCGTCGTCCTCATCGAGGGGCCGGAGGTCCCTTCCTGCGGCCCCGGCCTGCGGTGACTCGGTCGGGAACGGCGACCGCCACCGGATAGGCTCACCGGACGCCCGGCGGCGTGGCCGAGTGGTTTAGGCAGGGGCCTGCAAAGCCCCGTACGGCGGTTCGATTCCGCCCGCCGCCTCCGAGACAGCGGTCGAGCGCGCCGTCGTCACCGGCCCGGCTCGTCGGACGGGTGGTGGGCCGTCCAGGCCATGGCGAGGGTGCCGGCGACGAGGTCCCGGGCCCGCTCGGGCCCCGTCTCGGTCGTCCACCCGCACGAGCAGACGAGGCTGCCGATCCAGGCCCGGTCGTCTTGGCGGCCCACCTGGCGGCGGACGATGGAGTGCTCGTCCCGGGCCATGGATCATCACCTCCCGAAATTGCGCCAACACCCGTCGGTCCGTGTCGCAGTTCAAGCAGCAATGACTCGCTCCACTACTAGCACTCGCCGGGGGGGAGTGCCAGCCATGAACCGGCCGCCCGACGGACCTTGGACCCTGGGCCACGCCGCCCCCCGCAGCGCACGACGTCCCGGCGCCGGAGCCGGGGCCCGGGCAGGTGGTGGTGCGCATCGGGGGCGCCGGGGCTTGCCACTCCGACCTCCACCTCATGCGCGACTTCGAGGGCGGGCTGCTCCCGTGGGGGCCCCCGTTCACCCTGGGCCACGAGAACGCCGGCTGGGTCCACGCCCTGGGCGAGGGGGTCACCGGCGTCGAGGCCGGGCAGCCCGTCGCCGTCTACGGTCCCTGGGGCTGCGGGCACTGCGGGCGGTGCCGGGTGGGGATGGAGACCTACTGCGAGGACCCCGCCCAGGCGCCCGTCCCCATGGGAGGCGGCGGTCTCGGCATCGACGGGGGGATGGCCGAGTTCATGCTCGTCCCCTCGGCTCGCCACCTCGTGCCCCTGCCGAAGGGTCTCGACCCGGCGGCGGCCGCCCCGCTCACCGACGCCGGGCTCACCCCCTACCACGCCGTGCGCCGGAGCCTCCCCAAGCTGTTGCCGGGCACGACGGCGGTGGTGATCGGGGTGGGCGGGCTCGGCCACCTCGGCATCCAGGTCCTCGAGGCGACCACGGCGGCGCGGGTGGTGGCCGTCGACGTCCGTTCCGAGGCCCGGGCCCTGGCCGCCGAGCTCGGAGCCGACCTCGTCGTCGAGCCCGGCCCCGACGCCGCCGCAGAGATCCGGGGCTTCACCGGCGGCCGGGGCGCCGACGTCGTGCTCGACTTCGTGGGCTCCGACACCACCTTGGCGCTCGCCGCCGCCGTGGGGCGGTTCCTCGGGGACCTCACCATCGTGGGGATCGCCGGCGGCAGCCTTCCCGTGTCGTTCTTCTCGGTCCCCTACGAGGTGTCGATCCAGAGCACCTACTGGGGGAGCCGGCCAGAGCTCGTCGAGGTGCTCGACCTCGGCGCCCGCGGGCTCCTGCGACCCAAGATCACGACCTTCCCCCTCGACCAGGCGCCCGACGCCTACGCCGCCCTCGAGGCCGGCAAGCTCGAGGGGCGCGCCGTGGTGGTGCCCCGGAGCGCCTGAGCGTCGTCCGAGCTCGAGACGAGGGTCCTCGCGGAGGTCCTCGGATGGACCTTGGCCTCTGGTCGCCGGGGCACCGGGGACCCGATGATCGCCGAAGGAGCTGCGAGCGGCCGCCGACCGGCCGCTCGAGGGGACCAGGGATGGCCTGGGAGACGATCCACAAGACCGGTCAGGGCGCAGCGGTCCCACCGAACCTCGTCGACTACGACTCCGAGCGCGCCGGGTTCAGCTGGGAGGCCGCCCGCGGGCAGCTCACCGGCCTCCCCGCCGGGGGCGGGCTGAACATCGCCTACGAAGCCGTGGACCGCCACGCAGAGGGGCCGATGGGCGAGCGCGTGGCCCTCCGCTGCCTCGACAGGGCGGGGTCCCGCACCGACGTCACCTACGGCGAGCTGGCGGCACGCTCGAGCCGATTCGCCGGCGTGCTCGAAGGGCTGGGGGTGCGGCCCGGTGAGCGGGTCTTCGCCCTCATGCCCCGCACGGCCGACCTGTTCGCCGTGGCGCTCGGCACCCTCAAGCACCGGGCCGTCCTCTCGCCGCTGTTCGCCGCCTTCGGGCCCGCCCCCATCCGCCAGCGCCTCCAGCTGGGCACCGGGCGGGTGATCGTCACCACGCCCGGCCTCTACCGGCGCAAGGTCGCACCCGTGCGCGACGACCTTCCCGAGCTGCGCCACGTGCTCCTGGCCGGTGGGGGCGAGCCGGTGCCGGGAACCCTGGACCTCGGCAGCCTTCTCGAAGACGCCGATCCCGCCTACGAGATCGGGCCGACCGACCCCGAGGACATGGCCCTCCTGCACTTCACGAGCGGGACGACGGGCACCCCCAAGGGTGCCGTCCACGTCCACGAGGCCGTCGTCTCCCATGCCGTCACCGGTCGCCTGGCACTCGATCTCCACGACGGGGACGTGTTCTGGTGCACCGCCGACCCGGGATGGGTGACGGGGACGTCCTACGGGATCGTCTCGCCACTGGTCAACGGTGTCACCTGCATCGTGGACGAGGGCGAGTTCGACGCCGAGCGCTGGTACGAGACCCTCGAGCGCGAGGCCGTCACCGTCTGGTACACGGCCCCCACCGCCCTCCGCATGCTGATGCAGGCCGGCTCCGGCGCGGCCGAGGGCCACGACCTCTCGGCACTGCGGTTCGTGGCCAGCGTGGGGGAGCCCCTCAACCCCGAGGTGGTGGTGTGGAGCCGGGACGTCCTCGGGGTGCCCGCCCACGACAACTGGTGGCAGACCGAGACGGGCGGGATCATGGTCGCCAATTACGCCTCGATGGACGTACGGCCGGGGTCGATGGGCAAGCCGCTCCCCGGGATCGGGGCCACCGTGCTCCGGCGGGACGATCACGGGAAGGTGGTCCTCGACGGGGAGGGGGCGGCCGTGCCCGCCGCCGCCGGCGAGGAGGGGGAGCTCGCCCTGCGCCCGGGATGGCCGTCGATGTTCAGGGGCTACCTCGGGGAGGAGGAGCGGTACCGCTCCTGTTTCGCCGGAGGCTGGTACCTGAGCGGTGACCTGGCACGGCGCGACGAGGACGGGTACTTCTGGTTCATCGGCCGGGCCGACGACGTCATCAAGTCGGCGGGCCACCTCATCGGCCCCTTCGAGGTCGAGTCGTGCCTGATGGAGCACCCGGCCGTCGTCGAGGCGGGCGTGATCGGCCTTCCCGATCCCGTGGCCGGAGAGCTCGTGCACGCCTATGTCACGCTGGCCGCCGGCGTCGAGGCGTCCGACGAGCTCCGGCTCGAGCTGGTCGGGTTCGCCCGCAAGCGCCTCGGCGCCGCCGTGGCGCCGCGCGACATCGCCTTCGACCAGCACCTCCCCCACACCCGCAGCGGAAAGGTGATGCGGAGGCTGCTCAAGGCGCGAGCGCTCGGGCTCCCCGAAGGCGACGTCTCGACCCTGGAGTCGGTGCCGTGACCGAAGCGCCCGCGGAGTCCGTGGCCGGCATCCGTGCACGGGGGACCGAGGAGCCGGCGCCCGAGGCGATGCGCCACCTCCTCGAGCAGATGCTGCGTATCCGCCGCTTCGAGGAGCGCTGTGTCGAGCTCTACAGCTCCACTGCCATCCGGGGCTTCCTCCACCTGGCCATCGGGGAGGAGGCCTGTGCCGTGGGGGTGCTGGAGGCCCTCACGCCCGACGACGCCGTGGTGGCGACCTACCGGGAGCACGGCCACGCCCTGGCCCGAGGCATGACCATGCGGTCGGTGATGGCCGAGCTCGAGGGGAAGGCCGAGGGCTGCTCCCGAGGCCGGGGCGGGTCGATGCACCTCTTCGACGCCGCCACCCGGTTCTACGGCGGCAACGCCATCGTCGGCGGGGGCCTCCCTCTCGCCGTCGGGCTGGCCCTGGCCGACCACATGCAGGGCCGGCACAGGGTGACCGCCTGCATCTTCGGGGACGGAGCCGTGGCCGAGGGGGAGTTCCACGAATCCATGAACCTGGCCGCCCTCTGGGGCCTCCCCGTCCTGTTCTGCTGCGAGAACAACTTCTACGGGATGGGGACGGCGCTCGCATACGCGGAATCGGAGACGGACCTGGCGCTCAAGGCGGCCGGCTACCACATGCCGTCGTGGCACGTCGACGGGATGGACGTCCTCGCCGTGGCCCGGACGGCCCGGGAGGCGGCCGAGGCGGTCCGCCAGGGTGGCGGCCCCCACTTCCTGGAGCTGCGCACCTACCGGTTCAGGGCTCATTCCATGTACGACCCCGACCGCTACCGGGAGAAATCCGAGATCGCGGAGTGGAAGCATCGCGACCCGATCGGGCGCCTCGCCGACCACCTCAGGGACATCGGCGAGCTGGACGACGCCGCCCTCGAGGCCCTGGAGGGCGCCGTGGCGGCCGAGGTCGACGACGCCGTCGCCTACGCCGATGCCGGCACGCTCGAGCCGGTCGGCGACCTCCTGCGCTTCGTGACCTCCGAGCCAGGCGGCGGCGAACGGTGACCTCCACGACCTACCGGGAGGCGATGCGCCAGGCACTCCGCGAGGCCCTCACGCGTGACGAGCGGGTCTTCCTCATGGGCGAGGACGTGGGCCGCTACGGAGGCTGTTTCGCCGTCAGTCTGGGTCTGCTCGAGGAGTTCGGTCCCGAGCGCATACGCGACACGCCGCTGTCGGAATCGGCATTCGTCGGCGCCGGCATCGGCGCCGCGCTGGCGGGGATGCGCCCGATCGTCGAGATCATGACCGTGAATTTCAGCCTCCTCGCCCTCGACCAGATCGTCAACAACGCCGCCACGCTGCTCTACATGTCCGGCGGCCAGTTCAACGTCCCCCTCGTCATCCGCATGACGACCGGTGCCGGGCGCCAGCTCGCCGCCCAGCACTCCCACAGCCTGGAGGGGTGGTACACGCACATCCCCGGCATCCGCGTGCTGGCCCCGGCCACCCTCGAGGATGCCAGGGGCATGTTGTGGCCGGCACTCCTCGATCCCGACCCGGTGCTCGTCTTCGAGCACGGCACGCTCTACAACATGGAGGGCGACCTGGCCGACGGTGCCGGGGAGGTCGACATCGAGTCGGCCGCCGTTCGCCGCCCCGGCGAGGACGTCACCCTCGTCACCTACGGTGGCACGCTCCGAGTGGCGATGGGCGCCGCCGAGGAGCTCTCCGCCTCGGGTGTCGAGGCGGAAGTGATCGACCTTCGCTCGTTGCGGCCGCTCGACACCGCCACGTTCGTCTCCTCGGTCGCACGGACGCACCGGGCCGTCGTGGTGGCCGAGGGCTGGCGGTCCGGGAGCCTCTCCGCCGAGGTGTCGGCCCGCATCACCGAGGAGGCCTTCTACGACCTCGACGCCCCTGTCGCCCGGGTCTGCTCGGCCGAGGTCCCCATGCCCTACGCCAAGCACCTCGAGGACGCGGCTGTCCCGCAGGTGGCCGAGGTCGTGGCCGCCGTCCATCGCCTGGGGGCCTAGGTGGGCGACTTCACGATGCCCTCGCTCGGGGCGGACATGGATGCCGGGACCGTCACCGAGTGGCTCGTGACGCCGGGCGACGAGGTCCACCGGGGCGACATCGTCGCCGTGGTCGAGACCGAGAAGTCGACGATCGACGTCGAGATCTTCGAATCCGGGCGCATCGAGGAGATCCTCGTCCCCGTCGGGACCCGGGTGGCGGTCGGCACCGCCCTGGCCCGGGTGACGCCCCTCACCGCCCCGGCGCCGGCGCCGGGGCCGGGGCCGGGTGGGACGGCCGTGGCGAGCGCACCCGCGGCGGTGGCGGCGACCGTCGCCGCCCACGACCGCACCCCGCCCGCCGTCGCCCACCACGGCACAGTCCTCTCACCGGTCCTGCGGCGCCTGGCCGAGAAGCTGGGCGTCGAGATCGCCGCCCTCGAGGGCAGCGGACCGGGGGGTGTGGTGACCCGGGCCGACGTGGAGCGAGCCGCCCGTCCGGCACCCCCGCCCCCGCCCCCGGCGCCTGCGCCGGCGATGGCGGGCCCAGCGGCGGTCTCGTCCCCGCAGGGCAGCCGCGTGCCGGCGTCACCGCTGGCACGGCGGGTGGCCGCCGACGCCGGCCTCGATCTCGTCAGCCTCGCACCGGGAAGCGGCCCCGCCGGCGCCGTCGTCGAGGCCGACGTGCGGCGCGCCCTCGAAGGCCACGCGCCGGCGCCGGTCCCCGCCGAGGCCCCGGCGAGCCCGCCGGCCCGTGGCGCCGGGGAGGACGGATCGTCCAAGCAGGCGGCGATGCGGCGGGCCATCGGGACTCTGATGGCCCGGTCGAAGCGGGAGATCCCCCACTACTACCTGAGCACCACGATCGACATGGAGCGGGCGGCCGGGTGGCTGGCGCAGGCGAACGAGGAGCGCCCGCTCGCGTCGCGGCTCGTCATGCCCGTGCTCCTCCTGAAGGCGACGGCGCTCGCCGTCGCCGGTGTGCCGGAGATGAACGGGTTCATGGTGGGCGAGACCTTCGAGCCGAGCCCGGCGGTCCACGTCGGCGTGGCGGTGTCGATGCGCGGCGGCGGTGTCATCGCCCCCGCCATCCACGACGTCCCAGGACTCTCTCTCGACGACCTCATGGCCGAGCTGCACGACCTGGTGAACCGTGCCCGCCACGGGTCGCTGCGGAGCTCCGAGATGAGCGACCCGACCATCACGGTCACGAACCTGGGCGACCTCGGCGTGGAGTCGGTCTTCGGAGTGATCTACCCCCCGCAGGTGGCACTGGTCGGCTTCGGCCGGGTCCAGGAACGCCCCTGGGCGCACGAGGGGATGGTGGGGGGACGTCAGGTGGTCACGGCCACGCTGTCGGCCGACCACCGGGTGAGTGACGGGCACCGGGGCGGCCTGTTCCTGTCGGCCGTCGACAAGCTGCTGCAGAGACCGGAGGAGCTATGAACGACGACGAGGCCCGGGAGGTGGTGCGGGCCGTCCTGCACGAGGTGGCGCCGGAGGCCGACCTCGACACGGTGGGCCCGGGCGAGGCCCTTCAGGAGGCGTTCGACCTCGATTCGATCGACTTCCTCAATTTCGCCGAGGGCATCCACGAGCGGACCGGCATCGAGGTCCACGAGCGCGACTACCCGGAGCTGGCCACGCTCAGCGGCTGCGTGGCGTACCTGACGAAATCGGTATCGGGAACGCCGGCCTCGGACTGACCGACGCGTCGCCACCAGCCCCTAGCGGGGCGGCGGGGGGAGCAGTTCGAGGAGCCGGTCGAGGACGCCGGCCGCCGCAGGGGGACCCTCGAGGAGCATCGGCGTCCGGGCGTGGAACTCGTGGTGCGCCCGGAGGAGGGCCCGGCCGGCCTCGGACGTGTCGGGGTCGACGGCGTCGACGACGGCGTCGGCAGCGGCCGCGAGCGGGCAGGGCCTCCCTGCCACCGCCGGGCATCGGCACCACCGGGACGTCGGGCCGGGACAAACGAGCACGCGCAGGCCGGCGGCCCTCGCCTCCGCCTCGGCGTGCCACCGGGCCCCGGGGACCTCGACGAGCACGCGCCGCCGGTCGTGCCCCGGGGGCCAGGTGGGCACCCGGCCGACGCTGTTGAACACGACGCGGACCGTCGAGGGGCACTCGGAATGGTCCATGGTGGCGTAGCCGCGCGCCTGGGCCAGGGCGAGCATGGGGTGGTTGTCCTGGAGGACGTCGGCCTCGATGTTGGGAAGCCCGCGGGCGGCGGCCTCGTCACAGAGCAGGGCGAGGAGGTACGGGCCGAGCCAGCCCCGGGCCGAGGGCGCCACGGTGAGGGCGAGCTCGCCGTCGCCGTCGGGGAGCACCGCACAGGCCGCCTCGCCCACCAGGCGCACGGTGCCGTCGGGCTCGTGCACCTCGGCCACGAGGCCGATGTCGCCCCGCAGGGCGGCACCGGCCATCCGCTCGATCGACGTCCTTGGTGGCAGGTGGGCCTGGAAGAAGCGCCGGTAGAGGTCCGTCTCGGGGAGGCTCCGATAGAGCGAGAGCAGCGCCTCGACGTCGCCGGCGGACACCGGTCGCACGGTGAGCGTCCGTCCCCCGGCCAGGGCGACCGGGGCGGGCAAGGTGCCGTCCCTCCGGTCCCTCACCCCGACAGCGTCGGGCGCCCCCGGCGGCGGGGCCAGGGCTGAAGGTCACGGCCGGGTGCTGTGACCTTGGCCTCTGGCCTCCGGTGGCCCTCGGGGCGAGCCTGAGGAGGAAGGCCGCGCCGGGCGCGCCCGGCGCCGGCCGGTCGAGAGGAGGCCGGGTGATGCGTGCTGCAGTGGGAGACCGCCTGATCGTGAAGGGACACCGCATCGGGGAGCCCGACAAGGGTGCCGAGATCCTGGCCGTGGAAGGTGAGGACGGCGGGCCCCCCTTCCTCGTCCGCTGGGACGACGACGGGCACCAGGGGCTGTTCTTCCCCGGCGCCGACGCCGTGGTCGAGCACTACCCCATGGTCCGGGGCGAGTCGTGACACGAGGAGTGGCCCCGGCCCACGGCGCTGTCGGGGCCGGGCCCCGGCGCTGACGGTGCCGGCCATCGGCGACGTCCTCCGGCGCTTTCGCGCCCTGGGTGTCCCCGGCGCGCCGGCGTCGGCCGGCATCCCCGCCGATCGCCGGGCCGCCCTCGCCGACGAGCTCGCCCCCGTGTTCGCCGCCCTGGCCGAGACCGAGCGCCGGGTGGAGGCCCTCGTGGCCGACGCCGGGCAGGAGGCCTCGTCGATGGCGGCCCGGACAGAGGAGCACACGAGGGAGATCCTGGGCCGCGCCCTCACCGATGCATCGACGGCTCGTGCCGAGGCCGCCTCCCGCCGGGCACGGTCCGTCGAGGCGCAGTGCCGGGCCTTGCGCGCCGACGCCGAGGCCGAGGCCGCCCGCATCACGGCGGCGGGGGCGGAGAGGAGCCCGGCACTGGTGGACCGCATCGTGCGGGCCGTCCTGGCCATGGAGACCTCGTGAGCACGGGGTGGGTCGCCGCCTCGGTGCGAGCCCACGGCCTCGCCCGGCGGCGCCTCGGCGATGCAGGCATCGAGGCGGTGGCCCGGTCGTCGTCGCTGGACGACGCACTCGGCCTGGTCGCTGCCGGGCCCTACGGCCGCTCGACGCACCCGGACATGGACCTGCCCGACGCCCAGCGCGCCGTGCTCTCCAGCCTGCTGTGGCACCTGCGGGTCCTGGCCGGGTGGGGGCCGCCGTTGAGCGCCGGGTCCCTGCAGGCCCTGGCCGGGGGATTCGAGATCGCCGACGTCGTCGAGCACCTGGCCCGCCTCGACGGACGGCAGGTGCCTGCGCCCTTCTCCCTGGGTGCCCTGTCCACGGCATGGCCGAGGGTCCGGCGAGCCGAGTCGCCGGTGGCGGTGCGGGCCGTCCTGGCATCGTCTGCGTGGGGGGACCCCGGCACCGTCGACCCCGGCGCACTCGAGCTCGCCCTGCAACTGCGATGGGCGGCGCGTGTCGCCGACGTGCCGGGAGCAGGCGCCTGGGCGAGAGCCGGCGCCGCCCTGGTCGTGGCGAGGGTGGCCGCCGTCGGGGCGGTGCCGGAGCTGACCCCGCCTGCCCGGCGCGCCGCCCGCCGCCTTCTCGGGTCGGCATGGGAACGGGCGACGTCGTTGGAGTCCCTGGCCGCTGTGCTGCCCCGGGACGTCCGCACGGTGTTCGCCGACGTGCACGGCCGGGACGACCTGTGGCGCGCCGAGGTGGCCTTCGTGGACTTCCTCGAGGAGGGGGCGTCCCGGCTGGCCCGAGGGCCGGTCACGGAACCGGCCACCTCCGTCGGGGTGGCCGGGCTCCTGGTCGCCGACGCCTGGCGGACGGCGGCGGCGCTGGCGCTGGCGGCCCGGACGGAGCGAAGCCCGGAGGGACTCTTCGATGCCCTGGCCTGATCTCGGTGCGCCGGTGGCCATGCGGCGTGTCGCCGTGGTGGCGCCGGTCGACGCCACGCGCGCCGTCCTCGTCGCCGTCGCCGAGAAGGGGGTCGTCGAACTCGAGCGCGCCGCCGTGTCGGTGCCCGGGCCAGCGTCCCAGGCGCTCCAGCGGGCCCGTCGCGACCGGCCCGGAGCGCGTTCCTCACCGGTGACCAGCTGGCAGGCGCCCGACCTCGATGTGCTCGAGGCCGGCCACGAGCTCGAGGCCCTTGCCGGCGAGACGGAGATCGAGGCCCTGGACGCCGAGGCCGTTCGACAGGGATCGGTGGCGGCGTGGGCGGGCTGGGCCCCCGCTGCCGCCGTCGTACCGCTCGCCGAGCGGCTGGCTCCGCTCGGTGGTGCGGTGGTGCCGCTCCCGGCGCCGGCCGGTGTGGACCCGCCCACCCTCGTCGAGGGCCGGGGCGCCACGAGGGCGTTCCAGCCCCTGGTCGACACCTACACGACGATCGGCTACCGCGATCTCAACCCCGCGGCGTGGGCGGGCCTCTCCTACGTCGTCATGTTCGGGATGATGTTCGGCGACGTCGGCCACGGGCTCGTGCTCATCGCCGGCGGCTTCCTGCTGGCGGCCGGCACGCTGGCCCCGCTGCGCCGATTGCGCCACCTGGCGCCGTTCGTCGTCGGCGCAGGCGTGGCCAGCACCGGCTTCGGGCTGGCGTACGGGGAGTTCTTCGGGCCGACCGGCGTCGTCCCCACCCTCTGGCTGCGGCCGCTCGACCACGCCACCGCCCTCCTGGCGGTGGCCGTCGCCGCCGGGGCCGGCCTCCTGGCCGTGTCCTGGGTCTTCGGGACGGTGAACCGGTGGCGCGAAGGAGGTGCCGGCCGGGCGCTGCTGGCCGTGTCGGGCTTCGCCGGTGGTGCGCTCTACCTGGGGCTCGCCTGTGCCGGCCTGGGGTGGTACCGCCACTGGGGGCCGGTCGAGCTCCTCGGCGCCGGTGTCTTCGCAGCGGGGCTGGCGGCCGGTGGCGCGGGGCTCTACGCCGAGTCGGGACGCCGGGCCGCCGGGGCCGTCCAAGCCGGCGTGGGCCTCTTCGACGCGGTGTTGCGAATCGGCACGAACACCGTGTCGTTCGCGCGCCTGGCCGCCTTCGGCCTGACCCACGCCGCGCTGAGCGGGATCGTCTGGGAGGCCACGACGGGCCTGTGGCACCGGGGGGCCCCATGGGGCGCGCTCGCCGCCGTGGTGTTCCTGGCTGGCAATGCCCTGGCCTTCGCCATCGAGGGCCTGGTGGCCGGCATCCAGGCGCTGCGCCTCGAGTACTACGAGATGTTCAGCCGGATCTTCGCCGTCGAAGGCCACCGGTTCCGGCCGTGGCATCTCGACGTCGCCCCCGACCCCGTCGAGTCCGAGGAGGCCAGATGCTCGCCTGGTTGATCACCCTGCCCTTGCTCATCGGTTGCGCCGCCGGCATCGGCGCCGCCCTCCGCCGCCGGCCGAGGGGAACCCTCCGGCTCCTCACGGTGCTCGACGTGCTGCTGCTGGGCGCCGCCGCCGTGGTGCTGGCGCTGGCCGCCGCCGGAGACCCGAGCTCGGCGGCGACGACGGTGGCGAGCGCCAAGGCCTCGAACGGCCAGGCGTTGATCGGCGCCGCCATCGCCGTGGCCGGCTCCTCGCTCGGAGCCGCCATCGCCGTGGCCTATACCGGCTCTGCGGCACTGGCGGCCATGAGCGAGCGCCCCGAGGTCTTCGGCCGGGCCATCGTCATCGTGGGGCTCGCCGAGGGCATCGCCATCTACGGCCTCGTGATCGCCATCATCCTCATCGGCAAGGCGTGACGAGTCGAGCGTCGGCCCCGATGACGGTCCTGAGAGACGTCGTCGCCGTCCTCGGCGAACCGGCCACGGTGGCACCCTTCGCCCTCGCCGGTGCCCGCGTGCTCGGCGCGGAGCACCCCGAAGAGGCGAGGCGGCAGTGGCGGTCGCTGGGGGCAGACGTCGCCCTCGTCGTGCTCACGCCGCGGGCGGCGGAGGCGGTGGCCGAGCTCCCCCCGCCGGATCCGTCCGTGTTGTGGGTCGTGCTGCCGTGAGGAACCTGGACTCCGCCCTGGCCCCCGTCGTGGCGCACCTGCTCGAGGGCGCCACTCGGCGGTCGGACTCGATCCTGTCGGCGGCGAGGGCGCGCCACGAACGGGTCCTCGCCGACGCGGACCGGCGGGCCGCCGATCTGGTCGACGAAGCCCGGGCCGAGGGGGTTCTCGACGCCGAGCTCGCCGGCGGCGCCCGTCTCGCCGCCGCCCGCCGCCAGGGACGCGAGCTGGTGCTGCGGGCCCGCGGCGAGGCGTACGACGCCGTCCGGCGCGACGCGGTCGAATCGTTGTGCGCGATGGCGGAGAGTCCCGACGCCGCGCATCTCGCCGAGCGTCTCGCCGCCGGCGCGCGGTCGCGGCTGGCGAGCGTCCGGGGGGAGACGGGGACCGGGACACCGCGGGTCGTGCACGGCAGCGGCGTGGCGCTCGAGGTCGGCGACGGCCGCCGCCGGGTGGCGGTGGATGCGGAGGGCCTCGTCGACGAGGTGCTCCAGGTGATGGCGGGGGAGGTCGAGCAGCTGTGGGCCTGAACGGGTCGGCGGCCGCCGGGACCGCCGCAGCGGCACGGGGGGGGACCGGCGTCGTCGTGCGGGTGAACGGACCGCTCGTCGAGGTGGAGGGCCTCGCCGGGCAGGCCGTCGCCGATCTCCTCGCCATCGGCGACGGCCGGCTCGAGGCCGAGGTGGTGGGCATCGAGGCCGGGCTCCTCACGGCGCAGGCCTACGAGACGACGAGCGGGCTTCGGGTGGGCGAGCCCGTCGTGGGACTCGGCCGCCCGCTCTCGGCGGCGCTCGGCCCCGGTCTCCTGGGGGGGATCTTCGACGGCCTGCTCCGTCCGCTGTCCGGGCGCCCGGCCTGGCTCGCCCCCGGTTCCTGGACGGAGGCGGGGACGCCGAGACGCTGGGGCTTCGAACCGTCGGCCGCCGTGGGCGCCGAGATGACGGCAGGCAGCGTGCTCGGGATCGTCGGCCGTGACGCCGCCGTCGTCCACCGGGTCCTCGTCCCCCCGGGGGTGTCCGGGCGCCTGGAATCGATCTCGCCGGCGGCGGATCTCGACGGGGCGTCGACGGTCGCCGTCGTGGCCGGGCGACGGATCTACCTCGACGAGCTGTGGCCCGTGCGCCGAGCGCGCCCGGCATCGGCACGCCGGCCCCCGACGACCCCCCTCGTGACCGGCCAGCGGGTGGTCGACCTCCTCTTTCCCGTCGTGAAGGGCGGTACGGCGGCCGTCCCCGGTGGGTTCGGCACGGGCAAGACGGTCCTCCTCCAGCAGATCGTGAAGTGGTGCGAGGCCGACGTGATCGTCTTCGTGGGATGCGGGGAGCGGGGCAACGAGCTCGCCGACGCCCTGCACGACCTCGCCGCCCTCGAAGACCCCAGGACGGGACGTGGACTGCTCGAGAGAACGGTGGTGATCGCCAACACCTCGAACATGCCGGTCATGGCCAGGGAGGCGAGCATCTACTCGGGGATGGCCGTGGCGGAGTACTACCGGGACATGGGCTACGACGTGGTGCTCCTCGCCGACTCGACGTCCCGATGGGCGGAGGCGATGCGGGAGTTCTCCTCCCGGCGGGGCGACCTGCCCGCCGAGGAGGGGTACCCGGCGAACCTCTCCTCGGCACTGGCGGCGTTCTACGAGCGCGCCGGGCAGGTGGAGACGCTCGGGGGGACCGTCGGCTCGGTCACCGCCATCGGGGCCGTGTCCCCGCCGAGCGGGGACATGACCGAACCGGTCACGGCGCACACCGAGCGGTTCGTGCGCTGCCTGTGGTCGCTCGATCGGGACCTCGCCTATGCGCGCCACTACCCGGCCGTCACCTGGCGGCGGTCCTTCTCGCGCGACGGCGACGCCGTCGAGGCCTGGCACGCCTCGGCCGGTCGCAGCCAGTGGGCCCGGTCCCGGGCGAGGGCCCTCGGGCTCCTCGGCGACGCCGACCGGCTGGCGCCGATGGCCGAGCTCGTGGGCCTGGCCGGACTGCCCGCCGGGGAACGGATGGTCCTCCTCGGTGGGCGGCTCCTGCGGGAGGCGGTGCTCCAGCAGAGCGCCCTCAGCGAGAACGACGCCACGTGCGCGCCGGCGAAGCAGACGGCGCTCCTCGACGCCGTCCTCGCCGTCTACGACCGCTGCGTGACCTTGGTCGAGGCGGGGGTGCCCCCCGGCCTCGTCGAGGAGGTCGACCTGTCGGGGCTCGTCCGGGTGCGCGACGAGGTGGGTCCCGGCGACGCCGCCGGCGTCGATCGCCGGCGCGACCAGGTCCTGGGGGCACTGGACGGGCTGTCCCCGGCGGGCCCGGCAGGGGGGGGCCGGTGACCGGCGTGGGCCCCGC
Organism: Acidobacteriota bacterium; assembly: GCA_028872975.1. GTDB lineage: Bacteria > Actinomycetota > Acidimicrobiia > Acidimicrobiales > UBA8190 > UBA8190. The sequence continues at coordinate 3,615 of JAGWNV010000007.1, read as the reverse complement.
TCGGCTGCGGCTGCAGGTGGAGTACGAGGGTGCGACACGTGCGTCGGGGCCCCTCTTGGTCGTCGAAGGGGTCGAGGGTGTGGGCTGGGACGACCTGGCCCGGATCCGGCTGGGCTCGGGCGAGATCCGCCGTGGGCTCGTCCTCGAGGTCCACCGCGACGTCGCCGTGGTGGAGGTCCTCGAAGGCACTGCCGGCATCGACCCTGGCGACCTCGCCGTCCGGTTCGAGGGCCGGCCCCTCGAGATCCCGGTGGGCGAGGGATGGATGGGCCGCGTGTGGGACGGGATGGGCGCTCCCCTCGACGGCGGGCCGCCCATGCTCGGCTCCGACAGGCGGCCCGTGGCCGGTGCCGTCCTCAACCCGGGCGTCCGCGACGTCCCCACCGAGCCCATCCTCACCGGGATCTCGGTGATCGACGCGCTCACGACCCTCGTCCGGGGACAGAAGCTCCCGTTGTTCTCCTCGGCCGGGCTCCCGCATCTGGAGCTGGCGGCGCAGATCGCCGCGCAGGCGCACGTGGGAGGCGAGTCCTTCAAGGTCGTCGTCGTCGCCATTGGGGTCACCCGCACGGACGCCGACAGGCTGCTCGACATCCTCGAGGCGAGACGTGCCGGGAGCGACCTCGCCGTGTTCCTGGACACCGCCGACGACCCCGTCGTCCAGCGGATCCTGGCCCCACGGGTGGGACTCACGGTTGCCGAGCACCTGGCCTTCGAACTCGGTCACCACGTGCTCGTCGTCATGGCCGACATGACGAGCTACTGCGAGGCGGTCCGGGAGGTGTCGGCGGCGAGGGGGGAGATCCCGGGACGTCGCGCCTATCCCGGCTACCTCTACAGTGACCTGGCGTCGATCTACGAGCGGTGCGGACGTGTCCGCGGCGCGCCGGGCTCCTTGACGCAGGTCCCCGTGCTGACCATGCCGGCGGGCGACATCACCCACCCCGTGCCGGACCTGACCGGCTACATCACCGAGGGCCAGATCCTGCTGTCGGCCGATCTCCACGGGCAGGGCTGCTACCCGCCGATCGACGTGCTCGGCTCCTTGTCGAGGCTGATGCGCAAGGGTGTCGGAGAAGGGCGCACGCGTGGCGACCATCTCGACATCGCATCCCAGCTCGTGGCCTCGCTGTCCAGGGCGGGGGACGTCCGTGACCTCTCCGAGCTGATCGGCACCGGGGCGCTCACCGACACCGATCGCAGGTACCTGACCTTCGCCGACGAATTCGCCGCCCTCCTGCTCACCCAACAGCCCGACGAGTCCCGCTCCATCGAGGAGACCCTGGACCGGGCCTGGACGCTCGCCTCGGTCCTTCCCCCCGGTGAGCTGACCTCGGTCTCCGCCCGGGAGCTCGCCGAGCACTACGGCGGTGACGGCCGGGCCGAGGAGCCGGCCGACGATGGGTGAGCGGATGCCGCCGGGAAGGGCGGGGCGCATGTGGTTGTGGCGACGTCTCACCGTGGCCCGTCGAAGCATGGAACTGCTCGACCACAAGCGCCAACTCCTCCGGCGGGAGCTGGAGCGGCTACAGGAGCAGAGGCGGGCGAGCGCGGGTGGATGGCTCGTCGCCGCCGGCGACGCCGAGCGAGGGGCGGTGCGCGCCGGTCTCCTGGCCGGCCACGGACGCATCGAGCTGCTGGGCGCGCCCGTGGCCGGGCACGCCCGGGTCGAGGTGGACTGGCGGAACACGATGGGAGTGCGGTTCCCCGCCGGCGCCCGCTGCTCGTTCCCCGAGCTCGAACCGGCCGAGGAGGCGGCGTCGAGTGCCTCCGTGCCCCCTGCCGCCTCGGCCCTGCGCCTGGCCCTGGCGGCGGCCGCCCGCCATGCCGTCGACCAGCGGGCGTCGGACGCCATCGAGGCCGAGCTCACGCGCACCGACCAACAGCTCCGTGCCATCGAGCGCCGCCGAGTGCCCGCCCTCGAGACGGCCTTGCGCCTGCTCGAGCTGCGTCTCGACGAGCTGGAACGCCAAGAGCGCGTGGTGACCCGCTGGGCGCGCCGTCGGGCCGTCGCCCACCACCCGCCGAGCCAGGGGACATAGCGCCGCCAGCCGGGACGTTGGGCCCTGTTGGCACGCCACGAAACGCCGGACGATGGCTGCGCATGGGCTCACGCAACCTCGCCGCCGTCGCCGCCGCCTGGAGCGCTCGTCATCGCCGCCGGACAATGTTCGCATGGCTCGGCTTCGTCGCCCTCGCCTTTGCCGTCGGCAGCCTGATCGGCCAGCGCAACCTCACCGACGCCCAGATGGGCAACGGGGAGTCGGGCCGGGGGACGGCGGTGTTCCAGAAGGCGTTCCCCTTCCACACCGGCGAGGAGGTGCTCGTCCAAGGGCGGAACCCGGGGCGAACGAGCGACGTCACCCTCTCGAGCGCCGTCGCCGATCTCGTGCGCGGCCTTCGCCGGTTGCCGACCGTCGCCGACATCGAGTCTCCATTCCCGGTTGCCGGTGCCGGGACCTCGCCGGTGCTGCGCTCCGCCGACGGGCGGTCAGCCCTCGTCACCTTCTATGTCGCCGGGAACAGCAACGAGGCGCAGACCAACGTGGAGGGGCCGCTCCGGGTCGCCGACGCCGTCGGGGCCGCCCACCGAGCGGTGCGAGTGGAGGAGTTCGGCTCGGCCAGCGCCATGAAGGCCCTCCTCGCCGCCTATACGGGTGACTTCAACAGCGCCGAGCACACGTCGTTGCCCATCACCCTCGTGATCCTCCTGCTCGCCTTCGGGTCACTCGTGGCGGCCGGGGTCCCGCTGCTCCTCGGGTTCACCGCCGTGCTGGCCGCCCTCGGGCTCATCAAGCCGATCAGCCATCTCTACCCGGTGGCCCAGGGTCAGATCGCGCCGGTGGTGCTGCTCGTGGGCCTCGCCGTCGGTGTGGACTACTCGATGTTCTACCTGCGGCGGAAGCTCGAGGAACGCCACGCCGGGAGCGACGGCCCCACCGCCCTGGCGCGCGCCGCCGCCACCTCGGGCCGGGCCGTGCTCGTGTCGGGCATGACGGTCATCGCCGCCATGGCCGGGATGCTGCTCGCCGGCAACGCCGTGTTCACCTCGCTCGGCATGGGAACCATGCTCGTGGTGGCGGTGGCCGTCGTGGGGTCGGTCACCGTGCTGCCGGCCGCCATGGCGGCCCTGGGCGACAGGATCGAGTGGGGTCGGGTGCCGGTGCTGGCCCGGCACCGCACCGAGGGCCGGGTCCGGGTGTGGAAGTGGCTCGTGGGCGGGGTACTGCGGCGACCGCTGCTGTCCGCCGTCCTCTCAGCGGGGGCGCTCCTCGCCCTGGCGGCACCGTCGCTCACCATGCGGACCGTCGATCCCGGCACCACCGGCCTGCCCCGGAGCTTGCCCATCATGCAAACCTACGACCGGATCGAGAAGGCCTTCCCCGGCGCGCCCTCGGCCGCGTATCTGGTGCTCAGCGCCCGTGACGTGACCGCCCCGGCCGTGCGGCGGGGGGTGGCTGCCCTCACCGCCGCCGTCCAGGCGGGGGCGCCCCAGCTCGGCGGGCCGGTCGTCGAGACGGTGAGCACGGACCGGACGGTCGCCGTCGTGAGCGTCTCGCTGGCGGGAAGCGGCACCGATCCCCGGTCCACGGCCGCCCTCGCCACCTTGCGGGG
>JAGWNV010000255.1 GCA_028872975.1 Acidobacteriota bacterium | reverse complement strand
TGCGTGGAGATGTCGCCCCCTCCAGGTCCTCGTGACCGCAGACCGCGTCACGCCGGTCGCACGCTAGACCTCGGGGCTCGATGGCTGCCGGTATCCTCTGGGTGGCGATCTCGACGTCTCGGTTGCCCGGGCCGCTAGCTCATCGGGTAGAGCAGGGGACTTTTAATCCCAAGGTGCCGGGTTCGAGCCCCGGGCGGCCCACCGGATCCACCCGCTCCCCCTACGGGCGCAGGTCCACCACCACCGATCGCACCGCCTTGTCGTGCCACGACTGCCGCCGCTCGTCCCACAGCGGCCAGAGGTAGTCGAGGATGGCCGGGATGTAGAGGAGGAGGGTGAAGAGCACCGTCAGTAGGTACCGGCCGAAGGCCCGCCCGAACCCGATGGGCGAACCGTAATTGGCGTCGCGGACGGCGATGTTGAGCGCCATCTTGCCGACGGTCTGCCCCCGCCGGGAGCCGTTCATGGCGCCGTAGTAGATGGCCGCCGGGACGGACATGACGAGCCAGAAGAAGACCAACCCGGCGATGACGCTTCCCGCCGGGGCGTTGGGGGTGGACGGAGTGGTGGTCTCGTTGGCGTTGGCGAGGGCGAGGCCGACGAGGACGATGCCGTACCCGACCCCGAGGATCGCCCCGTCGATGAGGATGGCGAGGAGCCGCTTCCACCACGGGGCCAGGGGCTGGTGGAGCACGGGGTCGACGACCACCTGTCGATAAGGCGCGGCCCAGGGGGCAGGCGCGTAGCCGTAGGGCACGCCAGGACCGGCCGGCGGAGCTCCTGCGGGCGGATACCGCGGGTCCAAGACGCCCGGGCCGGCCGGAGGCACTCCCGGCTGACCGGGCGGCGCCCAGGGAGCGACCGGTGCCGACGGGGGGCTCGGCGCGGCCGGCGGCGGCTGGTTGGCCGGGTGGAGCTCGGGCGGGTACCACCTGCCGTCGGACGCACGCCACCAGCCGGGGCCCTGGGGGACGTCGCTCACCGGGCGAAGCCTACGGGTCAAGCCCGGCCGAAAGCTGCCGATAGCGTGAGAGCGCTATGGGGGACCCCGTCGTCGAGCTCCGGTCGGTCCACCGAGCCTTCAAGGGAGTCGTCGCCCTCGAGGACCTTTCCTTCGCCGTCCAGGCCGGCACCGTCACGGTCCTGCTCGGCCCCAACGGCGCCGGGAAGACGACCGCCGCCCGGGTGATCACCGGCGCCCTGCGCTGCGACGGAGGGTCGGTGCGGACCTTCGGGCTCGACCCGGCCGGCCCCGACGGCACCGACGTCCGGCGACGGTGCGGCGTGGTGGCGGCCAAGCCGGCCCTCTACGACCGGCTGTCGGGGCGCGACAACCTCGTCTACGCCGCCCGGCTCTACCGCCTCGGGCCCCGGGCGCCCGTCGAGGCCAGCGCGGCGCGTTTCGGGATCGCCGACGCCCTCGACCTGCGCGTCGGCGGCTATTCGACGGGGATGAAGACGCGCCTCGCCCTGGCCCGGGCCGTGCTCCACGACCCTGAGCTCCTCCTCCTCGACGAGCCCACGTCGGGACTCGACCCCGAGTCGTCGCACGCCGTGCTGGCCCTCATCGACGACATGGCCGCAGGTGGGAAGACCGTCGTCATGTGCACGCACCTGCTCCTCGAGGCCGAAGGTCTCGCCGACCAGGTCGTCATGCTCGAGGGGGGCCGCAACCTGCTGTCGGGGCCTCCGGACGACCTCGTCCGGCGGATCTGGCCCGAGCCGACGGTGGTGTTCGACGCCGAGGACCGGGCTGCGCTGGACGGCCTGGCGGGGCTTCCCGGCGTGACCGGCTACAGCCGCGACGGCGGTGCCGCCGTCGTCACCGTCGAGGACCTCGCCCGTGTCCCCGACCTCGTGGCCTCCCTGGCGGCGGCCGGCGCCCGGCTCACCAAGGTGGCGCCCCACGAGCCCACCCTCGAGGAGCTCTACTTCGCCGTCCGCAACGCCGGCGCCGCCCCCAGCGCCCCCGGGGCCGGGAGCCGGTTCGCCGGTGCCGCCGCCGCCGCCGCGGCGGCGGGCATGGCGGCGTCGAGCGAGGACGAGGCGGCCCGGTGACGGCCCTCTCCCCGCCGCGGACGAGATCGCTCACCTGGACCATCGCCGGTATGGACCTGCGCCAGCTGTGGCAGAGCCCGGACTTCCTGGTGCCCATGATGGTGCTGGCGGCGCTCTTCTTCGTCTTCCTTCCCGCCATGCTGCTGCTCGCCATCACCCACGTGCACAGCACGTCGATCGTGGCCAAGATCTCGAGCTCCCTCGATCTGCTCCCGAAGAACGTGCAGTCGCAGATCGCCGCCCGGGCGCCGCACGCGTCCCCGGCCGTCCGCACCTCCTACGCCCTGGCCGTGTACCTCTTCGCCCCCCTGGCCGTCATCGTGCCCATGACCATCTCGACGGCGGTGGGGGCGAACTGCCTCGTGGGCGAGCGCGAGAAGGGGACCGGGGAGTTCCTGGCCCACTCGCCTGCCACCGAGCGCGAGATCTACACGGGGAAGCTCATCGCCAGCCTCCTTCCCGGCTACCTCACCACCGTCGTGGGCTTCGGCCTGTACTCGCTCGTCGTGGACCTCATCGTGGGCCCCCAGGTGGGCGGGTGGTTCTTCCCTACCAGCAACTGGTGGATCCTCATGTTCTGGGTGGTGCCGCCCTTCCTCGCCATCACCCTGTCGGTCGTGCTGCGCCTCTCGGCCCGGGTGAAGAGCGCGGCGGCCGCCCAGCAGGCGTCGGGCCTCGTCACCCTGCCGCTCATCCTCGTGTCCTACGGCGTGGCCAGCGGCGGCCTGTTCGGCGTGGGGGGCACGGCCATCTGGGTGGGCCTCGTGGCCTGGGGCGCTGCCGCCTACGGCCTGTTGCGGGGCGCCCAGGCGGTGAAGCGGGCCCGGCTCCTCGGGGTGGAGGGCGACCTGGGCTGAGGGCCCGGCCCGATGGGGCCGGAAGGCCCTGGAGCGCTCGTCACTCCCGGCGCACACTGCACTGCGCACCGGTCCTTTCAGCTGCGAGGGGAAGCACATGGACGACGCGCCGCGGGTCGGGGTGCCCGCGCCCCGACGGCGTTTCCGACGGCGCCTGGAACGCGGAGCGTCGATGGTCGAGTTCGCCCTCGTCCTGCCCGTGGCGGCGCTGTTCCTCTTCGCCATCATCGACTTCGGGATGATCTTCGGCGGCTACACCACCATGCGGGGATCGGTCCAGAGCGCAGCCCGGATGGCGTCGGTCGACGAGTACACCTACCACGGGACGGCCGCCTGCACCGGGGGCCCCGACGCCGCCACCAGGCAGATGGTCTGCACGGCCGCTTCGGGGATGGAGAGCCTCCTCGGCACCAAGTCCGGCAGCCTCCAGATCGGGATCTGCTTCGTCCAGACGGGCATGGCGTGCGGGTCCGAGCCCCCCGCCACCTCGGGGAACCAGTGCGTGCCTGGCGGCTCGCCTGGCACCTACTGCGACGTGGAGCTGTGCGCCCAGGCCACCATGGAGGCCACGACGGGACTCACCGCGCCGTTCGTCAACGGCAAGGCGTACTCGGCGTCGAGCACGCTCCGCCTCGAGCTGGGGACGCTCACCAAACCCAGCTACTTCGTCTACAACCGCTCCATCGCTGCCGCCACCCCGGTCACGCTCGGGAGTGACAGCATCGAGGGGCTCGACTGCACGTGACGCTGCGACGTCCGCGTCCCCAGCCAGTGCCCGGGCGGGGCGACGCCGGTGCCGTCCTCGTCATCTACGCCGCCGCCTTCCTGGCCATCTGCCTCTTCGCCGCCATCGCCATCGACCTCGGCAACCTGAGCCAGAACCATCGCACCGCGCAGAACGCCACCGATTCGGCGGCGATCTCCGGTGCGGGGCTCATGGCCACGGCCCAATTCCACGCCGGTACCCTGACCCAGTCCCAAGTCGTC
>JAGWNV010000254.1 GCA_028872975.1 Acidobacteriota bacterium | reverse complement strand
ATGATCATGACGATCAGCGCCGCCACCACGAGCAGGACGTCGGTGGTGTGGGTGGCGAAGGCGGCGACCACCACGGCCAGGACCACGACGGCCAGCTCGCCCAGGGCCCGGCGGGGGCTCCGGGCCGTGGCCCGGTCCATGGCCCACTCCCGCAGGCCCCACTGCTCGCCCCGGGGGGCGGGCGCCTCCTCCGGCGGCCGCTCGTCGGTCCTGCTCACCGGTGTCCTCCCCGCCCGGCCACGGCCACCTCGGCCCGGGCCCGGGCCCGGCGGTCGGCCTCGATCACGTCGCCCACGTCTCCCGGCGGGGGGCTGTCGAAACCCGACAGGGTCTCGGCCACGACCTCGGCGATGGCCCCCCAGGCGATCCGGCCCTCGAGGAAGGCCGCCACGGCCACCTCGTTCCCGGCGTTGAGCCAGGCCGGGACGAGACCGCCGGCCCGGCCCGCCTCCTCGGCGAGGGCCAGACACCGGAACACCCCCCGGTCGGGCCGCTCGAAGTCGAGCCGCTCGAGCACCGTCCAGTCGAGGGCCCCGAAGGGGTGCGAGAGCCGCCGCGGATAGCCGAGGGCATAGCCGATCGGCATCCGCATGTCGGGGCGCGACAGCTGGGCCACGGTGGCACCGTCGGTGAACTCCACCATGGAGTGGACCACCGACTGGGGGTGGACCACCACGTCGATCCGGTCGTAGTCCACCCCGAACAGCTCGTGGGCCTCGATCACCTCGAGGCCCTTGTTCATGAGCGTCGAGGAGTCGACGGTCACCTTGGGACCCATGCGCCAGGTGGGATGGGCCAGGGCCTCGGCCACGCCCACGGCGGCGAGCTCGGCCGGGTCCCGACCCCGGAAGGGACCGCCGCTGGCGGTGAGCACCAGCCGCGCCACCTCCCCCGGCCCCCCGCCGGCCCGGAGGCACTGGTGGAGGGCGCAGTGTTCGGAGTCCACCGGCACGATCTCCGCCCCCGGCGTCCGCCGGGCCGGCTGGACGACCGGACCGCCGGCGATGAGCGACTCCTTGTTGGCCAGGGCCAACCGCCGCCCCGCCTCGAGAGCGGCCAGGGTGACCGGGAGCCCGGCGAAGCCGACCGCCGCGTTCAGCACCACGTCACCCCGGCGGGCCACCTCGGCCAGCCCGGCCGGACCGGCCAGGACCTCGGTGCCCTTCGGCACCGCCGCCTCGAGCGCCTTGGCCATGTCCTCATCGGCGACGGCCACGAGCGCCGGCCGCAGGGCCTTGGCCTGGGTGGCGAGCGCCTCCACCGACCGGCGGGCGGCGAGGGCCACCACCTGGAACCGCTCCGGCTCGGCGGCCACAACGTCGAGGGCCTGGGTGCCGATGGAGCCCGTCGAGCCGACGACGGCGACCTCGACCGGTCGGTCGGAGGCGGAGAGGCCGGTGCGTTCCATGCGGCTGCCCCGCTACCCGAGGTTCAGCAAGCGGACCAGGTAGTAGGTGGCCGGCAGGGCGAAGAGGAGGGCGTCGACCCGGTCCAGGACGCCGCCGTGCCCGGGCAGGAGCGAGCCCATGTCCTTGAGGCCGAGGTCCCGCTTGACCAAGGACTCGCAGAGGTCCCCGATGGGGCCGACGACGGCGATCACTGCTCCCAGGATGGCAGCCTTCGGGGCCGTCCAGGGGTGCACCTGGCCGGTGATGAAGGTCGAGGCCACCACGGCGAGCACGGCGCCGCCGACCCAGCCCTCCCAGGTCTTGTGGGGACTGACCTGGGGGGCGAGCTGGTGGCGGCCGAGCACCGACCCCACGGCGAGGGCCCCCACGTCGGCGGCCACGGTCGCCACCACCGCCCCCAGGAGGAAAGCCACGCCGTGGCGGTGCGGATAGATCGACGGCGCCAGCAGAAGCGCCGAGAACGACCCGAGGATCGCCACCCAGAAGAACCCGAGGAGGGTGGCCGAGATCCCCTCCACCGCCGAGCCCCGGTCGACCCCGGCGAGGTACCAGACCATGGCCGTGACCACGACGAGCACCGCCACGAGGGGGAGGGCGGCCACGCCCCTCGTGTAGGCCGTCACCATCACGGCGACGGTCGCCACCAGCCCGAGCAGGGTGGCGGGACGACGGCCCGACCGCCGGAGGGCGGCGTAGGCCTCGGCGGCGGCGAGGGTCACCACCACCGTGGCCAGGGCCACCGCGGCGACCGTGCCCAGCTTGAAGCAGCCCAGGGCGACGGCGGCGATCCCGACCCCGGTGGCGATGGCCACCGGGACGTTGCGCCGGGCCGGAATCTCGGGAGCGGCCGGCACCCTCCGGGTGGGCCGGGAGGGCCGCCCGGGGCGGATGGGCCTCCCGGTGCCCTCGGGAGCAGGGGCCGCCTCCCAGCGCCCGAACGCCTCGGCCTCGGACTCGGGGGCCGTCACCTCGGCGGCCTCGCCGGCGGCGCTCGGGACCGCCCCCCTCACCTCGGCGGCGGCAGCCGGGGGGAAGGCGGAGGTCTCCTCGTCGCCGGCGGGGAGCGCCGGCGTGGGCTCCTCGACGGTGCCGGTGCCGGGCGGGGCGGCGGATTCGGTGACCGCCGGTGCACCGTCACCGGCCCGCTCGTCCCACCACGAGGAGTCGACGGCCCGGTGCTGGCCGGTGACGCTCTCCTCGTCCTCGGCCATCACCGTCGCCCCCCCACCGGTGATGGCGCCGGTGTGGAGCTTGCCGGTGTCGAGCTCCGAAGCCTCCCGGGAACCGCCCGCCTCCCCGGCCCCTTCGCCGGCCACGACCTCGTCCCAGTCCAAGGTCCCCGGCGCGGCGGCGCCCGTCTCCGGCCCAGCCGGCGCCAGGTCGTCGAACTCCCACGGCCGGCGGTCCTGGCGCGAGGTCTGGCCGAGGGCACCGCCTGCCGCCTCGTCGTCGTCTCGGAGCAGGGCGTGGTCGAACCCGGCGTCCTCCCACTCGTGGTCGTGCTCCCGCCACACCGGCCCGCTGTCGGCGAAGGGATCGTCCGGCTCGTCGGCCCGGCGGTCGATGATCGCCGGCACCTGCCCGGTCGGCGGGTCGGACCAGTGGGGCAGCTCTGGAGAGACGGCGGCCAGATCGGCGCCGTCGGCGGCGGGCGGGAGGGGCTCGGGCGGGGGGGGAGGCGGGGCGACGTCGTGGACGAAGCCGAGGTAGCGCCGCTCGCGTTCGTCCTCGGGGGCGTCGGCGCCGTTGGCCGCCCCGGTGTCGACCGGGGCGGGGCCGGCGGCGAGGACGGAAGCCGGCTCCGCTCCCACGATCCGGACGCGCTCGGTGACCGGTTCCTCCTCCGGCGGCCCCTCGGGGTGCTCCTCGTCGTACTCGTCCACATGGCCTCCCACACCGGCACGCCCAGGCGCCGGCACCGTGCTCAGATCTCGAGCAGCTCCTGCTCCTTGTGGGCGAGGAGCTTGTCGACGGCGGCGACCATCTCGTGGGTCAGCTTCTCGAGGTCGCGCTCGGCGCGTTCGAGGTCGTCGGAGGAAAGGTCCCCGTCCTTCTCGAGCCCTTCCAGCTCGTGGCGGGCCGCCCGGCGCAGGTTCCTGATGGCGACCCGGCCCTCCTCGGCCTTGTGGCGGACCACCTTCACCAATTCCTTCCGGCGCTCCTCGGTGAGGGGGGGGAAGGAGAGGCGGATGACGGCCCCGTCGTTGGAGGGGGTGATGCCGAGGTCCGACGACTGCACCGCCTTCTCGATGGCGGTGAGCGTCGACTTGTCGTACGGCGAGATCACGAGCAGCCGGGCCTCGGGCACGCTGAGGCCGGCGATCTGGCGCAGCTCCATCTCCGACCCGTACACGTCGACCCGGAGGTGCTCCACCAGCCCCGAGGTGGCCCGGCCCGAACGGACCCCGCCGAAGTCGGCCTGGGTGTGGGCCACGGCCTTCTCCATGCGGTCCCGAGCGTCGGCCAGCACCACCCCGGACAGATCGTCGCCGGTCA
>JAGWNV010000253.1 GCA_028872975.1 Acidobacteriota bacterium | reverse complement strand
GGCGGAGCGGCCCACCATGGGGCCGATCTCCTCGAAGGGCAGGTCGAACATGTCGTGGAGGACGAACGCCAGGCGTTCGGCCGGGCTCAGCGTGTCGAGGACGACCTGGAGGGCCAGGCCGACCGAGTCGGCCAGGACGGCCTCGTCCTCGGGCTGCCCGGGGCGATCGACGGTGACGACCGGGTCGGGCAGGCGGCCCTCCCAGAGGTCCTCACGGCGCACCCCCCTGGCGCGGAGCATGTTGAGGCAGACGCGGGCCACGATGGTGGTCAGCCACCCTCCGAGGTTCTCGACGTCGTCGGCCCCGGCCCGGCTGACCCGGACCCAGGCGTCCTGGACGGCGTCCTCGGCCTCGGCCAGCGAGCCGAGCATGCGGTAGGCGACGGCCCGGAGGTGGCCCCGGTGGGCCTCGAAGCGCTCGGCCAGAACGGCCGTCTCGTCCATGGTCCTCCTCCGGCTACGGCCCCCACCACTGCTGACCCGCCGACGGACCCCGATGTGACGGGCGACCGGCGGCCGGCCGGACGAGGCGCTGCCTAGCGCCGGTCCTCGACGACCATCAGGGTGTTCCCGTCGTTGTCCCGGAAGAAGAACATGCGCGGGACCCCGCCCTCGCCGCCGAGGAGCTGGTCGTCGACGTCCACGCCCCGTCCGGCGAGCTCGGCGTGGTCGGCCGCCGGGTCCTCGGAGCCGAGGGCGATGCCCGTCATCCGGCCCGTCTCGTAGCTCCCCTGCGGGGGGACGAGGGCGATGGCGGCCCCGCCACCGGGAGGGGTCACCTCCACCCACCGGTCGCCCTCGCCGAAGGGGTCGTCGGCCGTGAGGGAGAAGCCGAGGGTGGTGGTGTAGAAGGCGATGGCCTCGTCCTGGTCGGCGACCGGCACAAGGACCCTGCCGAGGTGGGTGAGCTTGGGCACGTCGGCTCCTCTCTGTCTCAGATGCGCTCGTCGAGGCGGACGGTGACGGTGTCGCCGGCTTCCTTGCCGATCTTCCGCCGGAGGTCGGTCCGCACCGGGAGCTTGTGGGTGCCGTCGCCGAGGGCCATGAAGGAGCTGCGGAACGGCTCGCCGTCGACGGTGCCGCGCACCTTGACGAGGCCCCTGGTGCCGAAGTACTCGGCCGAGCCGGGCATGACCACGTAGGTCCAGCCCCCCTTGGCCTCGCTCTTCTGGAGCGTGGCCTCGAAGGTCGTGTCGAGCTTGTCCATCGGTTCCTCCCTTCCGGTCCGGAGGCTACGACGCCGCCGGAGGCGACTCCACGAGCTCGAGGCCGTTGCCGTCCCCGTCGCGGAAACGGAACATGGGGGGCACGCCGGGCCACCGCAGGATCTCGTCGCAGTCGACCCCGGCGGCCACCAGCTCACGGCGGGCCGCTTCGGCGTCGGCCGTTGCCAGGCGGATCCCAGTCTCCACCCCGGCGGGGACCCCGTCGTGGGCGGCCACGAGGGCCAGGGAGGGGCCGGCAGACCCCCGGGGGCCCACCGTGATCCAGCGCCCGCCGCCCGGGGTGGGCACGTCCATGCGGGTCTCGAGACCAAGGGTGTCCAGGTAGAACCCGAGGGCCCGGTCCTGGTCGGTCACGGGGATGCCGACGGTCGTGATGCCGGTCACCTGCACTGCGGCGGTGTCGCCCATGGGGATGCCTCCTGTCTCCTCTGGGGCGTTGACGGTGCCGCAGGACGGGACTCATCGGGGACGGCGATGAATTGTGGCCACCGCTGCCGTCGGAACGGCGATGGCACCCGATCTCCTGGAACGCCGGTCGGTAGCATTCGGAGGCGTGACCGTGCAGCAGGCCGCCACATTGGACCTCGAGCCGTTCCGCCGCGAGCTGACCGGCTACTGCTACCGGATGCTCGGCTCGGGCTTCGAGGCCGAGGATGCCGTCCAGGAGACGATGCTGCGCGCCTGGCGGCACGCCGAGGGCTTCGAGGGCCGTTCCAGCCTGCGGTCCTGGCTGTACCGAATCGCCACCAACGTCTGCATCGACATGAGCCGCCAGGTCCAGCGCCGGGCCCGGCCCATGGAGATGGGCCCGGCGTCGTCCCCCCAGGACGCCCCACTGGGGCGGACGCTGCCCGAGGCGACGTGGGTGACGCCCATCCCCGACGACCGCATCGAGCAGGCCGGCGGCGACCCCGCCGAGACGGCGCTGCAGCGCGAATCGGTCCGCCTCGCCTTCGTCACCGCCCTCCAGCACCTCCCCCCGCGCCAGCGGGCCGCCCTCATCCTCTGCGAGGTCCTCCGCTGGCAGGCCACCGAGGCGGCCGAGCTGCTCGAGACGTCGGTGGCGGCCGTGAACAGCGCCCTGCAGCGGGCCCGGGCCACCCTCGCCACCCTCCCCATCGAGGCGACGCCGGCCGCCCTCGAGGGCGGCGACGCCGAGCTGCTGCACCGCTACGTCGACGCCTTCGAGCGCTACGACATCGAGGCCCTCGTGTCGCTGCTGCACGAGGACGCCATCCAGTCGATGCCGCCGTTCGAGACCTGGATCCAGGGGGCGGCCGACATCGGGGCCTTCATGGTCGAGCCTGGGCCGAGCGCGTGCCGGGGCTCGCGGCTGGTGCCGGTGCGGGCCAACGGCTCTCCGGCCTTCGCCCAGTACAAGCCCGACCCGGCCGGCGGCTACATGCCGTGGGCCATCCAGGTGCTCGAGATCTCAGGCGGGAAGATCGCCGGCATGAGCTTCTTCCTCGCCCTGCTCGACCTCGAGCGCATCTTCTCCTTCTTCGGCCTGCCGCTCCACCTCGACGCCTAGCCCGGCCAGCTCGAGGAGCTCGCCGAGCTCGGGGCAGACCTCGGTCACCCGCACCGTGGCACGGGCCTGGCGCGCCACGAGGGAGAGCCTGCCCACGGCGTCCACGGCGAGGAGGCCGGGGGTGCCGGGACCGGAGAGGAGGGCACTGGCCAGCGGCTCTCCGTCGGGGCCCAGGATCGTGACGCGACACCAGCGCCGGCAGCTCCCCATCGACGGGTGGACGGGGCCCCCGAGGTGATCTCATCGGCCCGCTCCCGGCGGGTGCCGGCTAGGCAGGAGGCGAGGGCACCCGGGGCCCGGCATGGGCCACGCGGCTCGGCACCGGGTGCCCGACGAGCTGCTCCACCAGCGCGCTGGCTTCGAGGAGCCTCCCCAGGTCGATGCCGGTGCGCACTCCCAGGTCGTCGAGGAGCGCCACCAGGTCCTCGGTGGCGACGTTCCCGGCCGAGCCCTCGGCGAACGGCGACCCTCCCAGCCCGCCCACCGAGCTGTCGAAGCGCGAGACGCCGGCCTGGAGGGCGGCGTAGCAGTTGAGGAGCCCGGTGCCCCTGGTCTCGTGGAAGTGGAGCCCCACGTCCGCGCCGGTGCGGTCGAGCACGGCGTCGAGGACGCGCGGCGTGGCCATCCCGGTGGTGTCGGCCAGGGTCAGCGCCTCACAGCCCCCCTGCCGCAGCCGGTCGCCGAGCTCGGCCACGCCCCGGGGGTCGACCTCGCCCTCGTAGGGGGAGCCGAAGGCACAGGACACCACGGCGTCCACCCCCACGCCGGCGGTCGAGGCCAGCGCGGCGACGGCGCGCACCGCCTCGACGGACTCCTCGATCTCCATCCGGACGTTGCGGCGGTTGTACTCGGCCGAGGCCGCCACGGTGACGGTGAGCTCGTCCACCCCGGCCTCGAGCGCCATCTCGGCGCCCCGCAGGTTCGGGACGAGGGCGGTCAGGGTGACGCCGACGGGACGGCCGACCGACGCCAGCACCTCGCCGGCCCCGGCCATGGCCGGCACCGCCTTGGGGGAGACGAAGCTCACCGCCTCCACGCGCCGGACGCCGGCGGCGACGAGGGCCGCCACCAGCCGGGCCCGGTCCGCCGGGGCCAGGGGCGCCTCCGCCTGCAGCCCGTCGCGGGGGCCGACGTCGCGGACCGTCACCTCGGTGGGGAG
>JAGWNV010000252.1 GCA_028872975.1 Acidobacteriota bacterium | reverse complement strand
CCGGCTCGGGGAACATCACCCCGCAGTCGAGGACGACGATCCGCCCCCCCGTCTCGATGCAGGCGCAGTTCCGGCCGATCTCCCCGAGGCCGCCCAGGAAGGTGACGCGGACGGTGTCAGCCACCAGGGCCGCCGACCGTTCCGGCCACCGGCACGGGACGCCCCAGGCCGGCCAGCACGGCGCCGGCCATCTCGTCGAGCTCGGCCGGCGCCTCGCCCATCGGGGGCCGGCACTGGCCCACGGCCAGCCCCAGAGCCCGGCAGGCCGCCTTGGCCGGCAGGGGGTTGGGATAGGCAGGGGTGCTCTGGAAGCGGTGCGACTCGAGGAGCGAGGCGTTGGCCATCTGGGCGCCTTCGACGTCACCCTTGGCGAAGGCGGCGAGCATGTGGGAGACCTCCTCGCCGGCCCAATGCGACTCGACGCTCACGGCACCGACCGCCCCCACGGCCAGCAGGGCCAGGGTGAGGCTGTCGTCGCCGCTGTAGAGCTCGAAGCCGCCGGGGGCGGCCGCCACCAACCGGGCGGCGCCGTCGAGGTCCCCGCTGGCGTCCTTCACACCCACGATGTTGCCGCCGCTGCGGGCCAGCTCGAGCATGGTCGGCAGCTCGATGCGCCGGCCCGAGCGCACGGGGATGTCGTAGAGGAGCACCGGCAGCGAGGTCGCCTCCGCCACCGCCCGGAAGTGCCCGGCCAGGCCCTCCTGGGAGGGCCGGTTGTAGTACGGGGTGACGACGAGGACGCCGTCCACGCCGGCCTCGGTGGCGAGACGGGTCCGCTCGATCGAGTGCCGGGTGTCGGCGGTGCCGGTGCCGGCCACCACCGGCACGGTCAGGGACTCGGCGAGCGCCCGCCACAGCGCCACGGTCTCCTCGTCGGTGAGGACGGGAGACTCGCCCGTCGTGCCCGTCACGACGATCCCGTCGCTGCCGTGGGAGACGAGGTGCCGGGCCAGGGCCAGTGCGGCGTCGACGTCGAGCGCCCCGGCGGGGTCGAACGGCGTGACCATGGCCGTCAGCACGGCGCCGAAGCGCCCCGGCCCCTGTGCGATGCCCATCTGGCTCAGGCTACCCGGCGGACGACGGGAAGTCGTCAAAGGTGACGATGGGGCGACCCCGGTCCCCCGGGTTACGGTTCGAGGCGCATTCTCCCCGACGAGAATCCCGGACATGGACGAGCGGTCGACCTGATGAGGAGCGATGCTCGCGTCACCGTGCGACGAGCCGCGGTGGCGCTCCTTGGCGCCGTCGCGACCGTCGGGGCCGTGGCGGTGGCGCCGACCTTCGCCGACGCCGGCTGGTCGGTCGTGGCGACGCCGGCGCTCTCCGGCCAGAACGTCTTCAACTCGGTGTCGTGCGCCTCGCCGTCGTTCTGCATGGCCGTCGGCGAGAACGAGTCCTCACTACAGACATTGGCCGAGACGTGGAACGGCTCGGCCTGGAGCGTCGTGGCGACCCCGACGCCCTCTGGCGCCGCTGCGCTCACCTCGGTCTCCTGCCCGTCGGTCACGTTCTGCATGGTGATCGGTCGGACCTACCAGAAGCCCAAGGCGCCCATCACCGAGACATGGGACGGGTCGCAGTGGACCGTCGGGGCGCCGTGGTCGACCATCTCGGGCTCGCCGCCCTCCAACCAGCACGTGGACTGCACCTCGCCGACGTTCTGCATGGCGGTGGGCTTCGCCACCCTCTCGCCCGTCATCGAGAACGACGTGGCCTCGAGCTGGGACGGCACCGGGTGGACGACCCTCACCCCCCCGGAGCTGTCGACCCACTACAACCAGCTGCTCGGGGTGTCGTGCACCTCGCCGTCGTTCTGCATGGCCGTCGGTGACTACTCCACGCCGAACCCCAACCCGGCCGCCACGGGCACCGTCGACGACAGCGTGATCATGACCTGGGACGGGACGGCCTGGTCCGTCCTGAGCAGTCCCAACGCCGCCCAGAGCACGCAGAACGTCCCGGGCGCCGTCTGGTGCGGGACGCCGGCCTCCTGCGTGGCGGTCGGCCACGCCAAGGTCCTCGACGTCACCGGGGAGTCCACCCTCTACACCGAGACCTACACCTGGGACGGGAGCACCTGGTCGTTCGTCCTCACGCCCGAGGTCGTCACCCCCGCCGCCATCTCCTGCGCCGACGCCTCGACCTGCGTCCTGGCCGGGTCCGGCCTCGGAGCGGGCGTGCTGCTCTGGGACGGCGCCAGCTGGGTCCTCCCCACCGTCGCCACCGGCCCGCCGCAGCAGGCCCAGCTCAACTCCGTCTCCTGCCCGACGGCGAGCTTCTGCATGGCGGTGGGCGGCGTCCAGGCCCCCGTGGGGGGGATCGCCCCGCTGGCGGAGACGGGGGGCACCGCCTCCGACACCTCGGGGACCGTCCTGCCTTCGGTGGCGGGCGGCGCGTCCGGCGCCACCACGACCACCACGACCACCACGACCGACGCTCCCGCCTCGACGGTCGCCACCACGACCACACCGGCCGGCGCCGGACGGAAGGCGGCGCCGAAGACCGGGGCGACCCGACACCAGGCGCCCGGATCGACGAGCGCGCTCGAGGGGGTCGCACTCGGTGCCGGTGGGGCGGTCCTCCTCGGCGGCCTGGTGTTCCTGGGGCTGCAGCTGCGCCGCAACAGCCGTCGGTCGCCCGTCACCGCCGGTGACGGGCCCCCGGAGCCGACCGCCTAGACCCGGTCGGTCCTCCTCCGTGCCGGGCTCGCCGGCCACCTCGAGGTCGCCCTACGAAGCCGCCTCGGCGGCCACGCTCCCGGTCGCCTGGAGGCTGTCGTACTCCTCGCCGGTGTCGGTCCAGTCCTCGAAGGCGATGACCCCGAGCTCGGTGAACTTGGTCCGCAGCCAGCCGTCGGCGGCGTCGAGGAGCCCGAGCTTCTTGCAGTTGGGGACGATCTTCGAGAAGAGCATGGTCTGGAACATCTGACGCTCGGGCACCTGCAGCAGCAGCGGCGCCACGATGCGGGGGTCGACGCCCATGCGGTCCCAGACCTCCTGCTGGAGGAACCGGTCGCGCATCCGGACGGCCGCCTCGAAGGCGAACTCCTGGCGCTCACGGAGCTCGGCCGCCGACAGCTGCTGGTAGTACTCCTGGAGGCTCAGCACGCCGAAGGCGACGTGGCGGGACTCGTCGGACATGACGTAGCGCAGCAACTGCTTGAGCAGAGGCTCGGTGGTCATCTGGTGCATGAAGCCGAAGGCGGCCAGCGCCAGGCCCTCCACCATGATCTGCATGCCCAGGTAGGTCATGTCCCAGCGGCTGTCGGCGATGATGTCGTCGAGCAGCAGCCGGAGATGGGAGTTGATCGGGTAGTGGCCGGACAGCTTGTCGTCGAGATACTTGGCGAAGACCTCGACGTGGCGGGCCTCGTCCATGACCTGCGTCGAGGCGTAGTACTTGGCGTCGATCCAGGGCACCGACTCCACGATCTTGGCCGTGCACACGAGGGCCCCCTGCTCGCCGTGCATGAACTGCGAGAGGGTCCAGTTCTGGCTCTGGACCCCGAAGTCGATCCACTCCTTGTCGCCCCACTTGGCCAGGGGGGTGCCGCTCACGTCGATCCCCTCGCTGAACCCGCCGTTGGCCACGGCGTTGGCGACGACGAGGGCCTCCTGGTCGACGTCGGTCTCCCAGGGGAGGTCGGTCTGGGCGTTCCACTGGGCCTTCTTGGCCTTCTCGTAGAGCTTGTCGAGCTTGGGCCGCTGGCCCTTGTCGTAGTCCCAGGTGAACACCGTGTCGTAGTTCGAGTGCACGGCGTGCAGTGCCTCGTCCCAGTCGGTGTTGTAGACGGCCATGATGGCCTCGAGGTCGTTGATGTCGGACCGGCCGATGATCTCCTCGGTCGACCGCATTTCCTGGGTCATGACGCCTCCCCCTTGCTGTGAGAGATCGGATGCTCTGAGATCGGATGTCCGGG
>JAGWNV010000251.1 GCA_028872975.1 Acidobacteriota bacterium | reverse complement strand
GTGTTGGTGGCGAGCAGGGCGTGCTCGCCGCAGATCCGGTCGAGCTCGTTGAAGAGGTGCTTCTTCACGGCCAGGTCCTCGACCACCGACTCGATGACGAGGTCGCAGCCGGCCAGCTCGCCGAGGTCCGAGACGGCCGTCACCCGGCCCAGCGCCGCGTCGCGGTCCGCTTCTTGGAGCTTTCCCTTCTCGACCTGCTTCGAGAGCGACTTCTCCATGGCGGCGACCATGGCGTCGGCCGTCGACTGCGACCGGGACCGCAGCACCACCTCGAACCCGTGCACCGCCGCCGTCTCGGCGATCCCCGAGCCCATGATCCCCGAGCCCACGATCCCCACGCGCTTGATCGACATGGACGGAATGTTACCGAGGGGTAAAAAAGAGCGCCCATCGGCCGGAGGCCGCCCCTACAGTGGCGGCCATGGACGGGGTCGGGACCCTGGCGCTCGTGGGTGGCGACGAGTGGCGGCCGGGCTGCGATTTCGACGCCGAGCTGCTGGCCGCCTCGGGGGGCGCCGAGGTGGTGGTCCTGCCCACGGCCGCCGCCTACGAGCACCCCGAGAAGGCCGTGGACACGGCCACGGCCTGGTTCGCAGCCCTGGGCGCCGGCGTGCGCGGCCTCATGGTCCTGGGCCGGGCCGACGCCGAGGACCCCGCCAATGCCGAGGTGGTCCGCACGGCCCGCTTCGTCTATCTCGGCGGGGGATCGCCCATGCACCTGCGCTCGGTCCTCAAGGCCTCCCTCGTCTGGGCGGCCCTCCTCGAGGCCTGGCGGGGCGGGGCGGTGGTGGCCGGGTCCTCGGCCGGGGCCATGGTGCTCACCGACCCCATGGTCGACCCGAGGGGCGGGGCCCTCACAGTGGGGCTCGGGCTCGTCGAGCAGATGGCCGTCATCCCCCACTTCGGCCAGGAGAACGCCGAGAAGGTCCACCGGTCCATCGCCCTCGCCGCCCCCGGCATCGCCGTGGTCGGGATCCCCGAGCGGACCGCCCTCGTCCGCCGGCCCGACGGCAGCTGGGACCAGCGTGGCCAGGGCGAGGTGGAGGTCTTCGTGAGCGGCCGGCCCGCCGGCTTCGAGTCGCTGCCGGGCCAGAAGCGCTGACCGGCCGCCGGCGTGGCGGCTATCCGGCGTGCTCGGAGACGGTCACCGACTCGATGGTGACCGTCTCGGAGGGCTTGCCCGACCGGCTCCCCACGGCGTCGATGGTGGCCACGACGTCGAGCCCCGACACCACCTTGCCGAACAGCGAGTAGTTGGGGGGCAGCCGCACCCCGTCGGGGCCGGAGATGACGAAGAACTGGCTCCCGTTGGTGTCGGGCCCGGCGTTGGCCATGGCCAGCGAGCCGAGCTCGTAGCGCCCCGGAGGCGGCAGCTCGTCGGCGAACCGGTATCCGGGGCCGCCCGTGCCGGTGCCGGTGGGGTCGCCGCCCTGGAGCACGAACCCGGGGATGACCCGGTGGAAGACGATGCCGTCGAAGTAGTGGTACCGGGCCAGGAAGACGAAGTTGTTGACCGTCTTGGGGGCAGCCAAGGGGTCGAGGCTGATCGACATGGTGCCCTTGGTGGTGACCATCTCGGCGCTGTAGCGCATGGCGGGGTCGATGCACATGGGCGGCTCGGCGTCGAACTTCCGGCGCTGGGGGCTCGAGCCGTCGGCCTCGGGGCAGGGCACGGTCATGGTGTCGTCCTCTCGTTCGGGGCGGATTCGGGGTTCTTCCCGGTGCGGGCGGGCCCGAACCGGGCGCGGTCAGGAGCTCGAGATGGTCACCGAGATCATCCGGTGCAGGACGGTCGGCTTCCCGGTCCCGGTGGGGTCGTTGGCGGGCGCCCCGTCGGCGTCGATCTGGCGGATCACCGACGCGCCCGAGTTCACCTGGCCCAGATAGGCGTACTGCGCCGGGAGGCTCGTCCCCTGGGTGCCGGAGACGACGTAGAACTGGCTGCCCACCGTGCCGTTCGGGTCGGCCGAGGTCTTGGCCATGGCCACCGAGTACAGGGGATAGTTGCCCGACTTGGGCAGCTCTCCCTGGACCTTGTAGCCGACGCCGCCGCCCCCGGTGCCGGTCGGGTCGCCGCCTTGGACCACGAAGCCGTGGATGACCCGGTGGAAGACGATGCAGTCGTAGTAGTGGTTCTCGGCCAGGAACACGAAGCTGTTCACCGTGGCGGGGGAGTCCTTCGTGTCGAGGGCGATGGTGAAGACGCCGGCGTCGGTCTTCACCGTCGCCGTGTAGGTCTTGGCCGGGTCGACGATGGTGGGCGGGGCCGAGTTGAAGGCGGGCTTCTTCAGAGTGGTCGAGGCCGTGAAGTGCGACGGGCAGTTGGCCGAGGTCGTGTCGCCGGCCAGGCTCACCGTGGTGGTGGTCGAGTCGGGGACCGAGGTGGCCACCGGGGTGGTGGAGGTGGTCGACGTGGAGGAGGTCTTGGCGGGCTTGGCCGTCGACCGGGTGGCGGCGTAGATCCCGCCGGCGGCGGCCAGGGCCACCACCACGACGACGCCGCGCCGGAGGGCGGCACGCCGGCGCTTGCGCTGCGCCACGACGGCCTGGCGCGCCTCACGGGCGGCGCGTTGGCGGGCTCGCTTGTCGCTGGGCACGGGGCGTCACCCTAGTGCCAGCCCCGGCGCCGGTCGGGGCGCCGGCGGGCGGCGGGGCCGGCGCCCGGTAGCGTGCTGCCGATGTCGCTGGTGGTCCAGAAGTTCGGTGGCACCTCGGTGGGGGACGCGGAGCGGATCCGGGCCGTCGCCGACCACGTGGCCCGCACCCGCCGCCGCGGCGACGACGTCGTCGTGGTGGTGAGCGCCATGGGCAAGACCACCGACGACCTCCTGCGCCTCGCCACCGACGTGAGCCCCGTCCAGCCCCCCCGGGAGCTCGACATGCTCCTCACCGCCGGCGAGCGGGTCTCGATGGCCCTGTTCGTCATGGCCCTCTCCGGCCAGGGCGTGGACGCCGTGAGCTTCACCGGCAGCCAGGCCGGGATCATCACCGACACCGCCCACGGGCGGGCCAAGATCGTCGAGGTCCGAGGCGACCGCCTCCGCGACGCCCTGGCCGCCGGCCGGGTGCCCGTCGTGGCCGGGTTCCAGGGCGTCTCCACCGACCGCGACGTGACCACCTTGGGCCGCGGCGGGTCCGACACGACGGCGGTGGCCCTGGCCGCCTCCCTCGGGGCCGAGGTGTGCGAGATCTACACCGACGTGAGCGGGGTCTTCAGCGCCGATCCCCGCATCGTCCCCGAGGCCCGGCGCCTGGCCCGGGTCAGCTTCGAGGAGATGCTCGACATCGCCGCCAGCGGAGGACGCGTCCTCGCCCTGCGGTCGGTCGAGTTCGCCCGCAACCACCACGTCCCGCTGCATGTCCGGTCGAGCTTCACCTGGGAGCCCGGCACCTGGGTCGTCGAGGAGGATCCGTCCATGGAGCAGGCCGTCGTCACCGCCGTCACCCACGACACCTCGGAGGCGAAGGTGACCGTCACCGGGGTGCCCGACGAGCCGGGCATCGCCGCCCGGCTGTTCCGGGCCCTGGCCGACCGCCACGTCAACGTGGACACCATCGTCCAGAACGTGTCGGTCCACGGGACGACCGACATCTCCTTCACCGTGCCCAAGGACGATCTGGGCCCGAGCCTCGAGGTGGCCCGGGCGCTCCTTCCCGAGATCGGCGCCGGCGAGGTCCTCGCCGACGACGGGATCGCCAAGGTGTCGCTGGTGGGGGCGGGGATGCGGACCCATCCGGGCGTCTCCGCCACCATGTTCGAGACCCTCGCCACCCACGGCATCAACATCGAGATGATCTCCACCTCGACCATCCGCCTCTCGTGCGTGGTGCGGGCCGATCGGGTGGAAGAGGCCGTCCGGGCCCTCCACGAGGCCTTCGAGCTGTCGGCCTGAACCGGCCGCCCCGGCCGGGCTGCCCGCCGGCCGCA
>JAGWNV010000250.1 GCA_028872975.1 Acidobacteriota bacterium | reverse complement strand
GGTCGATCTCCCGGGCGGAGATGGCCCGCATCCGCCGCCAGGAGCAGCGCAGCGCCGCCGCCGAGGTCGGCGTGGAGGACGTCGTCTTCCTCGGCTACCCCGACGGACGGCTCACGGCCAGCATCGAGCTGCGCCGGGACGTGAGCCGGCAGATCCGCCGGGTGCAGCCCGACCGGGTGGTGGCCCAGTCGCCCGAACGGTTCTGGGACCGCCTGGGGGCGAGCCACCCCGACCACCTGGCCGCCGGGGAGGCCGCCGTGTGCGCCGTCTATCCCGACGCCCGGAACCCCTTCGCCCATCCCGAGCTCCTCGAGGAGGGCCTCGAGCCGTTCTCGGTGCCCGAGCTCTGGCTCATGGCCATGCCCGAGGCCAGCCACGTCGTCGACGTCACCGACACCTTCGACCGCAAGATCGCCGCCCTCGGACGCCACGCCAGCCAGATCGCCGACGTCGCCGAGATCGAGGTGTGGGTGCGGGGCTGGCACGCCGACAACGCCCGGCGGGCGGGGCTGGGCGAGGGCCGCCTGGCCGAGGCCTTCCGGGTCGTGCACCTCTTCTGATCCCCCGGACGCGCCCGAGGACGCTCGGTGTCGCGGGGGACAGGGGTTGTTCCTCCTGATCGAGGGACGGCCGACTGCACCGTGCCGGGGTCCCCCGGCCGGCCGGCTCCGCGACGCCCAGGCCTCGCCGTCTCCTGCGCACGGCGCTCAGAGCCACGTCGGCTCGTCGTCGTCGCCGGCCAGGCGGGCGCAGGTGGGGCAGTACCAGCGGGCTTCGAGGGGCGTGCCGCAGGCCCCGTGGTGGGGGCCGGCCTGTTCCGGGCCCGACCGCCCCGCCCCCCAGCGGGTGAGGAGGACCACGGCCCCGGCGAGTTCCCGGCCGGGGACGGTCAGCTGGTACTCGTGTCGGGGGGGTCGGGCGGAGTAGGGGGTGGCCACGAGGAGTCCCCCCTCCTCGAGCCGCCGCAGCCGGGCGCTCAGCACGTTCGAGGCCACGGCCGGGAGGGCCTCTTGGAGCTCGGAGAACCGCCGGGGTCCGCCGAGGAGGGCCTCGACCACCTGGAGGGTCCACCGGTCGCCGACGCGGGCCATGGCGACGTCGAGGGCGGAGGCCACGGCCGCCATCCTGGCACCGGGGTCTCGGCGGGCCCTGTTCCCGGCCACCCCCACGAGCCCGCCCTTGCGCGTTCCCATCGGTCCATAGTAGCTTGCAACTCACAAGTCACTAGAAGGACGGTGGTCGCATGGCGCAGGTGCTGGAGGAGCTCTCCTCGGCGGTGTCGGAGCTGGCGGGGCGACTGGCCCCCTCGGTCGTGGGCGTCGGCCGGGGCGGGAGCGGGCTGGTGGTGGGAGAGGGGCAGGTGGTCACGAACGCCCACAACCTCCGAGACGGCGAGGTGACGGTGACCTTCGCCGACGGCCGCCGCGCCGCCGGCACGGTGGCGGCCGCCGATCTCCACGGGGACCTCGCCGTCGTGTCCGTCGACACCGCCGGCGCCCCTGTGCCGGCCTTCGCCGAAGGGGGTGCCGCCGTCGGCACGGTGGTGGTCGCCCTCGCCAACCCCGGCGGGCGCGGCGTGCGGGCCAGCATCGGGACCGTGAGCGCCGTGGACGTCGCCTTCCGGGGGCCGGGGGGCCGGCGGGTCACCGGCGCCGTCGAGCACACCGCCCCGCTCGTCCGGGGGTCGTCGGGGGGCCCTGTCGTCGACGCCCGGGGGGCCGTGGTCGGCATCGACACCCACCGGGTGGGCGACGGCGCCTACCTGGCCATCGTCGCCGATGCCGCCCTGCGCGCCCGCATCGACGCCCTCGGCCGGGGCGAGGCGCCGGTGCGCCCCCGGCTGGGCATCGCCGTGGCTCCGTCGCACGTCGCCCGCCGGCTCCGGCGCGCCGTGGGCCTGGCCGAGCGTGACGGAGTGCTCGTCCACGCCGTGGAGGAGGGCGGTCCGGCCGGCCGCGCCGGCGTCCGCGAGGGGGACCTGCTGGTGACGATCGGCGGGACGGTCGTCACGGACGTGGACAGCCTGGCCGCCGCCGTCCAGACCGCCGCCGGCACGACCGTCGAGGTGGGCGTGGTGCGTGGCGCCGAGGAGCTCGTCGTGTCGGTCGAGGTGCCCGCCGGCTGACCCGGCTTCCCGGGTGTCAGTGGTGGTGCTTGGGCGGCTGCGGTGGTGGCGTGGTCGGGGGGTCCGCCGTGGTGGTCGTGGTGGCCGGGTTCTGGAGCCCCATGGCCGCCGCCAGCGCCGCCACGTCGCCGATGAGGGTGTTCGCCTCGCCCACGGTGGCGTTCCCCTGGGCGTCGGCCGTCGTCACCGCCTGGTCGATGACGCCGAGGTCGTTCCCGGCCGAGGCCGGGTCGTTCTGCGCCTGGGCCGAGAGGGCCTGGCCGAGCTCGCTCAGGACGGTCTGGCCCACCTGCGGGGCGAGGGCACCGGAGGCCTCGCCCTGCTGGACGTCGCGCACGAGCGCCTCTGAAGCGCTCGCCACCGTCGCCTGGGGTGCGGTGGTCGTGGTGGCGGTCCGCCGGTGGGACGCGGCGGCCTTCGGCGCCGAGCCGGCCAGCGCCCAGCCCACGACGGCGGCCACGACCACCACGGCGGCCAGGACGGCGGCACCGAGGAGCGCCCGGGGCCGCTCGCTGGTGGGGGCCCGGCGTGCTGCGGCGGGGACCGGGCCGGCGCCGGCCAGGGTGGCCGGGCCCACCGCCGTCGCCGCCTCACCGCCATCGCCGCCTGCGGCACCGGCGAGCAGGGCCGTCCCGGCGGCGGCGAACATCTCGGTCGGGCGCGGGTCCCAGGGCCGGGAGAACGCCGGGGCCCGGAGCATCTCGGCCACCTCCGACGCCTCGGGCCGCCTGCGTGGATCGGGCTCGAGCATCGAGGTGAGGAGCATCCGCCACGCCGTGGGCAACCCGTCGGGCGAGGGCACCGCCCCCGCCAGCCGACGGGCCACGACCTCGGTGACCGGGCCTTCGAAGGGCCGGTTGCCGGTGAGGCACTCGAGGAGCACGGCGGCGAGGGCCCAGATGTCCGCCGACGTCGTCACCCGGTGGTGGGCGAGCTGTTCGGGGGCCATGTAGGCGGCGGTGCCCAAGGTCGTGCCCGTCACCGTGGCGGAGGAGGCGTCGATCACCTGGGCGATGCCGAAGTCCGCCAGCCGGACCCGGGGACCGGGGCCGAGCAGGACGTTGGCCGGCTTCACGTCACGGTGGACCACGCCCCGGCGGTGCACGTAGTCGAGTGCGTCGGCGAGTGCGGCGCCGAGCACGGCGCCGCGTTCGGGGGGCAGTGGCCCCTGGCGCAACCGGACCGCCAGGGTCGGGCCGTCGACGAGCTCCATGACGAGATAGGCGTGCTCGTCCTGGATGTCCGCCTGGAGAAGGCGCACCAGGTTGGGATGGTCGAACCCGGCGACGGCCCGGGCCTCGCGGATGAGGCGGTCGGCGAGCTCGGGGTCGGTGGAGCGGACGACCTTCACCGCCACCGACGGGCCCCCGGTGCCGTCGGTGGCCAGGTACACGTCGGACATCCCGCCGTGCCCGAGCAGTCGCTCGATGCGGTAACGGCCGGCGATGAGCCCGGTCAGAGGGACGGCAGAGGTCATGGGAGGAGAGGCACGGCTGCCCTCCCCATACCCTTCCACGTCGTCCGGGACGCTCCCAAACCGGCCCGGCATGGCCGTGAGGAGGAATCTCGCCCCTTGCCCCGGGCCGGGCCTGGCAGGATGGCCGGCCGTGGTCCTGCTCACCTGCCTCGTCCGCCGCAAGCCGGGGATGTCCCCGGCCGAGTTCCACGAGTACTGGCGCACCCGCCACGGGCCCTTCGTGGCCTCCACCGCCAGCGGCAGCCACGTGGTGCGCTACGAGCAGCACCACCGGGCCCTCGAGGACTACCCCGAAGAGGACGACGGGGGCTTCGACGGGGTGACCCT
>JAGWNV010000006.1 GCA_028872975.1 Acidobacteriota bacterium | reverse complement strand
GGCTCGTAGGCGCGGCGCAGCTCCCGCTCGCGCCGGCGCGCCTCGGCGCGCCCGGCGTCGATGGCGCCGGCGAGGCGCCGGCCCACCCGCCGGGTGCCCCCCTCGACGACGCGCAGGACGTCGCCGGCGATCTCCCCGCTGCCGGTGCGCGCCTTGAGCCGCGCCAGCCGCCGGCGCGACCAGCTCGACCCGCCCGCCCCGATCGCCACCCCCACCGCCAGCCAGGTGCCGCGCCGGCTCACGCCCGGCCCCCCGGGGCGCTCACCCGACGAGCTCCCGTCGGCGCCGGCGCCGGGTGTGGACCTCGGGGAACCGGGCCGGGATCTCGGGACGCCCGGCGCGCGCCGGCCGGGGCCCGCTCGAGCGGCCCACCAACCGCCGCAGGGCGGACCCGACGCCCGACCCGAAGGCGAGCACGCGCACCACCGGGTTCGAGAAGGCGCGGTAGGCGAGGCGCGATGCGGAGTCCACGGTGGCGGTCACCGCCTCGGCCGAGCCCAGCACGTCGCCGACGCGCTCCATCTCGGTGGCGGCATGGTCGACGACGACGCGCGCCTGGCGGACGAGGGGCACGGCCTCGTCGGCGAGCTCCTCGACGAGCCCACGCAGGTCCCGCACCCGCCGGCTCAGCACCACGGCGGCGGCGAGGGCGAAGGAGGCGGCACCGGCCGACACGGCGGCGGCGACCACGGCGGCGTCGGCGGCGGACACGGCCGCCCATCCTAGGACCCGGCGGCCGGCGGCCCCCCGCCCTCGTCCTCCTCGGCACCGGACCGGCGGCGCTCCAGGCGCTCGGCCAGGCCGGGCTCGGCGCCGTGGGCGCCGGGCTCGTAGTAGCGGTGCCCGGCCACCTCGGGGGGCCGGTACTCCTGGTCCACCCACCCGCCCGGGTAGTCGTGCGGGTACCGGTAGCCCTCGCCGTGGCCGAGCCGCTCGGCGCCGGGGTAGTGCCGGTCGCGCAGGTGGGCGGGGACCTCGGCGTGCACGCCGCGTTCGACGTCCTGGCGGGCGCGGCCGAGGGCCACCGTGACGCTGTTCGACTTGGGGGCGGCGGCCAGGAACACGACGGCCTCGGCCAGGGCCAGCTGCGCCTCGGGGAGCCCCACGAACTCGACGGCCCGGGCGGCGGCGTCGGCGACCACGAGGGCCATGGGATCGGCGAGGCCCACGTCCTCGCTGGCGAGGATCACGAGCCGGCGGGCCACGAAGCGGGGGTCCTCGCCGCCGGCCAGCATCCGGGCCAGCCAGTACAGCCCGCCGTCGGGGTCCGATCCCCGCACCGCCTTGATGAGGGCGCTGATCTGGTCGTAGTGGGCGTCGTCGCCCTGGTGGACCATGCGACCGGCCCGGGCGCCCTCCACGTGGGCGAGTGTCACCTCGTCCCCGCCGGCCAGGGCCAGGGCGATCTCCAAGGTGCCGAGGGCGGCGCGGGCGTCGCCGTCGGCGACGGCCACGACCCGCCCTCGCGCCTCGGCGGCGATCGTCGCCTGCTCGGCGGCGACGGCCCTGTCCACCACCTCGCCGAGCTCCTCGGGTGACAGCGGCTCGAGGCGCCACAAGGTGGACCGGCTGAGCAGTGGCCCGGTGACGCTGAAGTAGGGGTTCTCGGTGGTGGCGCCGATCAAGACGACGAGGCCGTCCTCGACCGCCGGCAGCAGGGCGTCCTGCTGGGACCGGTTGAACCGGTGGACCTCGTCGATGAAGAGGATGGTCCCCTGGCCGTGCTCACCGAGTCGGCGCCGGGCGCTCTCCACCGCGGCCCGCACGTCGGCCACCCCGGCGCTCACCGCCGAGAGGGGGAGGAAGGCCTTGGCCGTCGAGGCCGCCACCACCAGGGCCAAGGTGGTCTTCCCGGTGCCGGGCGGGCCCCAGAAGATGGCCGAGGTGAGCCGGTCGTGGTCGACGAGCGCCCGCAGCGGCGCCCCGGTGGCCACCAGATGGCGCTGGCCCACCATCTCGTCGAGATGTCGGGGCCGCATGCGGGTGGCGAGGGGCGCCCGGCTGGCCAGGCGGTCCTCGGCGGCGGACGAGAAGAGGTCGGAGGCGCCGGCGGCCCCGCCCGACCGCCGGGGCCCGCGCGCCGGGGACACGGCCGCCGCGCTCAGCGCGCCCCGGGCCCGGCCCGCAGGCCCAGTACCCGCAGCTCGGCCTCGCCCAGGGGCTTCGGCGCCCCGGTCATGGGGTCGGAGCCGGACTGGGTCTTCGGGAAGGCGATGACCTCCCGGATGTTCTCCTCCCCGGCCAGGAGGGCCACGAAGCGGTCGATCCCCACGGCGAACCCCCCGTGCGGCGGTGCGCCGTAGCGGAAGGCCCCGAGGAGGAACCCGAAGCGGGCATCGGCCTCCTCGGGCGAGATGCGAAGCGCGTCGAAGACCCGGCGCTGGACGTCCTCCCGGTGGATACGGATGGACCCCGAGCCGAGCTCCCAGCCGTTGAGGACGAGGTCGTAGGCCTGGGAGCGCACGGCCAGGGGGTCGGTCTCGAGCAGGTCGAGGTCCTCGGGGTGCGGCATGGTGAACGGGTGGTGGGCGGCCACGGGGCGGCCCTCGTCGTCGAGGCCCTCGAAGAGCGGGAACTCGGTGACCCAGCAGAACCGCCGGTCCCCCTCGCCGAGCGGCGGGCGCCCGAGGTCGAGGCGCAGTTGGCCGAGCACCCCACAGGCGTGGCGCCAGTCGCCGGCCACGGCGAGGAGCAGGTCCCCGGGGGACGCCTTCGACGTCTCGACGAGGGCCCGCTGGGTCTCCTCGCCGAGCAGTCGCCCGAGCGGCGAGTCGAGGCCACCGCCGTCGGTCACCTTGAACCAGGCCAGCCCGGCGGCGCCGAGGGCCTTGGCCCGCTCCACGAGGGCATCGAGCCGCCCCCGGCCGAGCGACCCGCCGCCGGCGTGGACGACGGCCCGGACCGACGGGGCCTGCAGGGCGCGCACCTCGGTCCCGGCCAGCACCGGCGTGAGGTCGACGAGCTCCATGGCGAAGCGCAGGTCGGGCTTGTCGGTGCCGTAGCGCTCGATGGACTGCTGCCAGGTGAGCCGGGCCACCTCCCCGGGCGGCTCCCCCACCGCCGCCTCGGTGCCGGCCACCACCGCCTCGGTCACGGCCTGCAGGACGTCCTCGGGCCCGACGAAGGACATCTCCACGTCGAGCTGGGTGAACTCGAACTGCCGGTCGGCGCGCAGGTCCTCGTCGCGCATGCAGCGGGCCACCTGGAAGTAGCGGTCCATGCCCGCCACCATGAGCAGCTGCTTGGCGATCTGTGGGCTCTGGGGCAGGACGTAGAAGCTCCCCGGCTGCAGCCGCGACGGCACGGCGAACTCCCGGGCCCCCTCGGGGGTGGGCGTCCACAGAAGCGGCGTCTCCACCTCGCAGAACCCCTGGCCGGCCATGGCGGCCCGCATGGCCTCGACCACCCGGGCGCGCAGGCGCAGGTTGGCCTGCATGCGGGGGCGGCGGATGTCGACGTAGCGGTGGCGCAGGCGCACCCCTTCGTCGGTCTCGGCCCGGTCGTCCACCGGGAACGGCGGGGGCTCGGCGCGCGCCAGCACCTCCACGACGCAGTCGGCCACCTCGACCTCCCCGGTGCCGAGCTCGGCGTTCTCCGTCCCCGTCGGCCGCCGTCGCACGGTGCCGCGCACCTGGACGACCCATTCGCCGCGGGCATCCACCGACCCGTCCACCACGCACTGGACGAGGCCGCTGTGGTCGCGGAGGTCGACGAAGGCGAGATGCTCCCCGTGCTCGCGGCGGTGGGCCACCCAGCCGCACAGGGTCACCTCCGTCCCGGCGTCCTCGGCGCGCAGGGTGCCGCACAGGCGGCTGCGCATGGCCGTGGCCTCGTTCACGACGGTCCTCCCTCCCGGCCGGCCACGAGGGCCCGCACCCGTTCCACCACCGCGGCGCGCGCCACCGCCAGTTCGGGGGCGGTCCCCCGGAGGTCCTTCACCCGGGCCGTGCCGGCGGCGAGCTCCTCGGCCCCCACGATGACGGCGAGCCGGGCACCGCTTCTGTCGGCCTGGCGGAGCTGGGCCTTGGCCGACCGGCCGTCGAAGGCCCGCTCGGCGGCGAGACCGGCCCGGCGCAGCTCCTCGGCGAGGTCGCGCGCCACCTCCCCGCCGGTGAGGTCCACCACGAAGGCGTCGGGCACCGGCGGCGCCAGGGGGAAGGCGCCCTCGGCGTCGCAGGCGAGCAGGAGCCGCTCGATGCCGATGCCGAAACCGATCCCCGGCGTGGGCGGCCCCCCGATGGCCTCGGCCAGGCCGTTGTAGCGGCCCCCGCCGCCCACGGCGTTCTGGGCGGTGTCGAGGGCGGTGGCGGCGAACTCGAAGGTGGTCCTCGTGTAGTAGTCGAGCCCCCGGACGAGCCTCGGCTCGAGGCGGTGGGCGACGCCGAGGGCGTCGAGCCCGGCCCGCACCCGCCCGAAGTGCGCCGCGCACGCCTCGTCGAGGAAGTCGACCATGCGCGGCGCCTCCTCGGTCACTGCCCGGCACCGGGGCCGCTTGCAGTCGAGCACCCGCAGCGGGTTCGCCTCGAGACGCCCCCGGTGCTCGTCGCAGAGCTCGTCGCGCCGCGATGCCAGGTACTCCCTGAGGGCGGCCACGTAGGCGGGCCGATCCTCGGCACAGCCCATGGAGTTGACCGACAGCTCGACGCGTCGCAGGCCGAGGTCGCCGTAGAAGGCCGCCGCCAGCGACACCACCTCCACGTCGAGGTCGGGGTCGTCGGTGCCGAGCACCTCCACGCCGAGCTGGTGGTGCTGGCGGTACCGGCCGGCCTGGGGCTGCTCGTAGCGGAAGGCGGGGGTCACGTACCAGGCCTTCCAGGGGACGGGGGGATGGTGCTGGACGAAAGCCCGCACCACGGGAGCGGTGCCCTCGGGCCGCAGGGCCATGTCGCGCCCGCCCCGGTCGGTGAACTCGTACATCTCCTTGCCGACGACCTCGCTCTCCTCGCCGATGCCCCGGCGGAACAGGCGGGCCTCCTCGAAGAGCGGGGTGAGGGCGAGCCCGTAGCCGGCCAGGCCCACCCGCCGGGCGAAGCGGGCCACGAGCTCGGCCCACCTCGTGGACTCGGGCCACAGGACGTCCTGGGTCCCCTTCGGGGCGCGCAGCGGCGCCTGGGCCTCGGCCACGGCCGCCTCAGCCCTTCCGGCCGGGCAGGGTGCGGTAGGCGTCGAAGACGCCGTCGAGCTGCTTCAAGGAGCTGAGCAGCGAGTCGAGATGGCCCGGGTCGGCGAGCTCGACGTCGAAGTGCATCCGGCTCACCCGGTCGGGGGCGGTGTGGCTGGAGGACGACACGATGTTCAGGTGGTGCTCGGAGACCACCCGGGTCACGTCGGACAGCAACCGGGACCGGTCGAAGGCGAGGACCTCGATGGAGGCGACGAAGACGGTGGCCCCGTCGCGGTTCCACTCCACCTCGATGAGCCGCTCCTGCTCGGCGTTGGCCAGCATGGCGGCGTTGGCGCAGTCGGCCCGGTGCACGCTCACGCCCCGGCCCCGGGTCACGAACCCGACGATCTGGTCGCCCGGCACCGGCGTGCAGCAGCGCGACAGGCGGACCATGACGTCGTCGAGGCCCTCCACGTAGACACCGGCCACCGCCGTGCGCCGGGGACGGCCCCGCAGGCCCGGGCCCACCGTGGTGGGCAGCTGCTCCTCGTGGCCCCCCTGGAGCTCCCGGGCCAGCCGCTGGGCCACGGAGCGGGCCGAGACGTGGCCGTCGCCGATGGCGGCGTGCAGGGAGTCGAGGTCGGTGTAGTTCATCGACACCGCCAGCGCCTCGAGGGTGTCGGAGGTGGCCAGCTTCTGGGTGGGGAGCCCCTCCCGGCGCAGGGCCTTGGCCAGGTCGTCCCGGCCCGTCTCGATGGCGTCCTCCCGGCGCTCCCGGCTGAACCACTGGCGGATCTTGTTCCGGGCACGCGGCGAGCGGACGATCTGGAGCCAGTCGCGCGACGGGCCGGCCGAGGGGACCTTCGAGGTGATGATCTCGACGGTGTCGGCCGACTGGAGCTTGGTATCGAGCGGCACCAGGCGCCCGTTCACCTTGGCGCCGATGCAGCGGTGCCCCACCTCGGTGTGGATGGCGTAGGCGAAGTCGATGGGGGTGGCCCCGGCGGCCAGGGAGATGACCTTGCCCTTGGGGGTGAAGACGTAGACTTCGTCCTGCTCGAGGTCGAGCTTCAGGGCCTCGAGGAACTCGAGGGGGTCGATGGTGTCGGCCTGCCAGTCCACGATCCGCTGGAGCCAGGCCATCTCCGCCGTGGTGGTCGACCCGCCGTCGCGGGTCTGCTCCTTGTAGCCCCAGTGGGCGGCGATGCCGTACTCGGCCCGCCGGTGCATCTCGTGGGTCCGGATCTGAACCTCGATGGGCTTGCCCTCCAGGCCGATCACGGTGGTGTGGAGTGACTGGTAGAGGTTGAACTTCGGGCTGTTGATGTAGTCCTTGAAGCGGCCCTGCACGGGGCTCCAGATGGCGTGGATCGACCCGAGCGCCGCCCAGCAGTCCTTCTCGGAGTCCACGATGACCCGCATGCCCACGAGGTCGTGGATCTCGGCGAACTCCTTGCCCCGGACCACCATCTTCTCGTAGATGCTCCACAGGTGCTTGGGGCGCCCGGTCACCTCGGCCACGACGCCGGAGGCGGCCAGGCGCTCGCGGACGGCCACGAGCACACGGGCCAGGTACTCGTCGCGCTCGGGGGCCCGGCTGGCCACCATCTGCTCGATCTCGGCGTACCGCTTGGGGTGAAGGGTGGCGAAGGCCAGGTCCTCGAGCTGCCACTTGAGCTCCTGGATCCCGAGCCGGTGCGCCAGGGGGGCGTAGATGTCGAGGGTCTCCTGGGCGGTGCGGCGCTGCTTCCAGTCCGGCATGACGGCGATGGTCCGCATGTTGTGCAGGCGGTCGGCCAGCTTGATGACGAGCACCCGCCAGTCGCTCGCCATGGCCACGAGCATCTTGCGGACCGTCGCCGCCTGCTGGGCCTCCTTCGAGTCGAACTGGAGCCGGTCGAGCTTCGTGACCCCGTCGACGATGGCGGCCACCTCGGGGCCGAAGCGGTCCCCGACGTCGTCGAGGGAGAGGCCGGTGTCCTCCACGGCGTCGTGCAGCAGGGCGGCCGCCACCGACCTGGCGTCGAGGCCGAGCTCGGCGACGATGGTCGCCACCGCCACCGGGTGGGTGATGTAGGGCTCCCCGCTCTGGCGCAGCTGGTCCCGGTGGGCCTCGGCGGCCACCCGGCCGGCGTCCGCCACCAGCTCACGGTCGGCTTCGGCACCGTCGGGATGGCGCTGCTCGTAGCGCTGGATCACCACGCCGAGCAGGTCGTCGAGCAGGCCGGGACGCCGATAGGGCGCAGCCTGACGCTCGACGGTCACCATCCCGTTCACGGTACCTGCCCGGCAGCCCTACCAGGGTCCTTCCCGGCGCGCCGGCCCGCTCGGGTCAGTGGCGGCGACCTCCGCGGCGCTTGCCGCCCCCCTTGCGCGGGCGAGGCGGCGCCCGGCGGGCCCCACCGCCGCCCCCGGAGGCGGGCCGCTGCGTCCCCCCGCTGCGGGCCGGGCCGCGTCCCCTGGTGCCGGACTCCGGCTCCTCGGTCTCCTCCGCCCCGTCGGCCTCGGCCTGGCCGGCGGGACGACGGGACCGCTCCCCGGGGCGCAGGACCTCGCCCGGCCGCGCCGGCCCCCGGCCCTGGCGGGCCCGGGTCCGTCCCGCCCCCGAGGCGGTGGCGCCGGCCAGGGCGGCGGCCCGGGGCGTGAGCAGCTCCCGCTCGGCCCGGTTGGCCAGGCGGGCGCGGATGGTGGCGTAGCGCGGCTCGCGCTCTTTCATCTGGGCCAAGAGGGGCGAGGCCACGAAAATCGACGAGTAGGCCCCCGAGAGCAGGCCGATGACGAGGGCGAAGCCGAAGTACTGGAGCGTGGTGGCGCCGAGGAACTGGGCGCCGATGACGAGGACCGAGAGCACGGGCAGGATGGCTACGAGCGACGTGTTGATCGACCGGGCCAGAGTCTGGTTCATCGACAGGTTGACCACGTCCTCGTAGGTCATCCGGCCGGTGGCCCCGAGGCCCTTCGAGTTGTCGGCCACACGGTCGAAGACCACCACCGTGTCGTAGAGCGAGTACCCGAGGATGGTGAGGACGGCCACCACCGTGTCGGGGGTCACCTGGAGCCCCGACAGCGAGTACACCCCGGCCACCACGAGCAGGTCGTGGAGCACGGCGACGAGTGCGGCGATGGCCATCTTCCACTCGAAGCGGAACGAGATGTAGATCACCACGACGATGAAGAAGACGATCACCGCCAGAATGGCCTTGTGGGTGATCTGGCTTCCCCACGTGGGCCCGACGTCGGAGATGTTCTGATGCGCGGCGCTGGTGGAGGTGCCCGTGGTCCGGGCGATGACCTCGAACACCCGCTGCTCGGCGTCCTGCTTGGCGGTGGCCGACAGGTGCCGCAGGTCGGCCTCGACCACGACGGTGGCGTTTCGGCCCGTCCCCACCACCTGCACCGACGAGGGGGTGACGCCGGTGGCCTTCACGGCGGTGTTCACGGTGTTCACCGACACGCCGTGGGGGTCGGGCACCGTCCAGGAGGTCCCGCCGTTGAAGTCGATGCCCAGGTTGAGGCCGCGGGTGCCGAGCGACACCAGGCCGGCCACGATCACGAGCCCCGAAAGGGCGTACCAGAGCCGCCGCCGGCCCACGAAGTCGAACCGGGTCTCGCCCCGGTAGAGGCGGACAAGGACGTTGGGCCGGCGTTCCTCGGCGGCGTCGACCGAGGCCTCGGTGGTGGCGGTCATGCCGACTTCTCCCTGTCGCGGTCGACGGCCAGGCCCCTGGCGATGCCGATGATCCGGGCGTCGGTGATGGCGCTGGAGCGGCCCAGGAGGATCACGAGCGGCCGGGTGAAGGCGAGGGTCATGGCCAGGTCGAGCAGCGTCGAGAGGCCGAGGAAGAAGGCGAAGCCCTGGACGCTGCCCACCGACAGGAGGTAGAGCACGACGGCGGCGGCCAGCGAGACCAGGTCGGCGGCCAGCACCGTCCGGAAGGCGCCCTGGAAGCCCTTGTCGACGCTCGACCGCACCGACCGCCCGGCGCGCGCCTCGTCCTTCAACCGCTCGAAGTAGACGATGTAGGAGTCCACCGTGATGCCGATGGACACGATGAGGCCGGTCACGCCGGCGAGGTCCAGGGTCAGGTTGAGCGAGGTGTGGCCGAGGGCCGAGATGATCGCCCACAGCAGCGCCGCGGTGAGGACGAGCCCCGAGACCACGACGACGCCGAGGGCCCGGTAGTAGAAGATCATGTAGATGAGCACGAGGACGAGCCCGCCGATGCCGGCGGCCAGGCCCGCCTTGAGCGAGGACTTGCCCAGCGTGGGTGAGACCGTGTTCTGGTCGATCCGGTGCAGGGGCACGGGCAGGGCGCCGTAGTTGAGCACGAGGGCCAGGTTCTGGGCGGTCGTCTGGGTGAAGTTGCCGGTGATCTGCACCTTGCCCTGGAACGACGAGAACGTGGCCTGGCCTGGCTGGGTGAGCGGGGCCGACTGCACCTGGCCGTCGAGGTCGATGGCGATGTAGGCGTGGAACTGCTGCTGGGCCAGCTTGTCCCACAGGTTGGCGCCGTCGGAGGTCAGGTTGACGAGGACCGTCCAGTTGGGCGTCTGGAACTGGGCCTGGGCGCTGTGGACGGCGGTGCCGGGGACGCCGGAGGGCCCGAGGAGGTACCGCAGGCCACTCTGGCCGGAGTTGGCGGCCGCCGGCACCAGGACGACGGAGTTGGCGTGGGTGTCGTTGTAGGTGGGGGTGCTCGAGGGATAGGCGGCCAGCGCCGGGTCCGACCCGATGTTGTTGGCGGGCTGCTGGGTGCTTGTGTTCACCGCCAGGTTGGCGGCGGTGAGCTCGTACTGCGGCGACGAGCAGCCGCTCGGGACCCCGCTCGGCGCCGTCTTGCCCTTGGCCGGCGTCGCGTAGGGCGGCGCGAAGCAGAGCACGGGGCGGAACTGCATGGCGGCGGTCTGGCCGATCAGGTTGATCACCGACTGCGGGTTCTTCACGCCCGGCAGCTGGACCACCACGTTCCCGCCCTGGGAATTCACCTGGGCCCCCGACACGCCACCGGCCTGGACGCGGTTGCGGATGATGTTGACGGTGGTGTTCATGTCGGCGGTGGAGATCTTCCGCGCCGGCTGGTACACGACCTCCGACCCGCCGGCGAGGTCGAGCCCGAGCTTCGGCGACCAGTGCCCGGCCAGGCTGCCCCCGAAGGCGGCCAGGCTCACCGCCACGGTCACGAGCAGGCTGACGACGAGAGGCCGCTTCACCGTCCGCCCTCCTCACCGGGTCCGGGCAACTCCTCGTGGCCGTCGTGGTCGTGGCCGTCGTGTCCGTCGTGGTCGTGGTCCTCGCCCGCAGCCTCCTCGTGGGGCTCCCAGTCGTCCTCGACGGTCTGGGGGGTGATCCGCCTGGCGATGGTGGAGCGCAGGACGGTGATCCTCGTCCCCGGCGCCGTCTCCAGGGTCACCCGGTCGGCGGCCACGTCGAGCACGGTGCCGAAGATGCCGGCCCCGGTCAGGACCTCGTCGCCGGTCACGATCTCCTGGAGGTCCTCCCGCTGGCGGCGGGCCGCCTGGGAGCGGGGGCGGATGAAGAGGAAGTAGGCGCCCAGGACGAACACGAAGAGGATGAGCAAGGACAGCGAGCTCCCCGACGTGGGCGTGGTCGAGGACTTCGACGAGGCCGCCAGCAAGACGGCTGCGAGGCTGGGCATGGGGACGGGGGGCTTCTCCGGCTCGGTGTCCGAACGCACGACGATAGCCGAGGCCACCCTCGGCCCTGGGCCCACCGGTGACCCCCTACCAGAGCCGGGGGGCGCTCCCCAACGCCGACGGCGGCTCGGTCAGCCCCAGATGGGCGTACGCGTGCGGCGTGGCCACCCGGCCCCGGGGCGTGCGCTGGAGGAGTCCCTGCTGCAGGAGGAAGGGCTCGTAGGCGTCCTCGATGGTGTCGGTCTCCTCCCCCACGCACTGCGCCAGGGTGACCAGTCCCACCGGCCGGCCGCCGAAGCGCGCGCACAGGGCCTCGAGGATGGCCCGGTCCACCTTGTCGAGACCGAGATGGTCGACGCCGAAGAGCTCGAGGCCCTCGACGGCCAGCGCCGCGGTGATGGCCCCCTCGGCCCGGACCTCGACGAAGTCGCGCACGCGCCGCAACAGCCGGTTGGCGATGCGGGGGGTGCCGCGCGCCCGCGAGGCGACCACCCGGGCCCCGGCGGCGTCGACGGCCACACCGAGGATCCCCGCGGCGCGCTCCACGATCCCGGCGAGGGAGTCCGCGTCGTAGAGGTCGAGTCGCCCCACGAACCCGAACCGGTCGCGCAACGGGCCGGTCAAGAGGCCGGTCCGCGTCGTCGCCCCGACGAGGGTGAAGCGCGGCAGCTCGAGGCGGATGGAGCGCGCCGTCGGCCCCTTGCCGATGAGGATGTCGAGCTGGAAGTCCTCCATGGCCGGGTAGAGGACCTCCTCGACCGGCCGGGGCAGGCGGTGGATCTCGTCGATGAAGAGCACGTCGCCGGGCTGGAGGTCGGTGAGGATGGCGGCCAGGTCGCCGCTGCGCACCAGGGCCGGGCCCGAGGTGATCCGCAGCCCCACCCCCATCTCGGCGGCGACGATCCCCGCCATTGTGGTCTTGCCCAGCCCCGGCGGGCCGGCGAAGAGCATGTGGTCGACGGGCTGGCCCCGCCGGCGCGCCGCCTCCAGGACGATCTCGAGGTGCTCGGTGAGCTGGGGCTGTCCCTGGAACTCCTCGAGGCGCCGGGGCCGCAGGCGCAGCTCGTCGGCGAGCTCGGCGGGGTCGGCAGGGTCGGGCCCGGGGTCGACGGGGCGGCGGGGACCGAGGCCCAAGTCGTCCTCGGCCGAGGGGGCCAGGACCTCGTGGCGGCCGGTCACCGGGCGCCCGCCAGCTCCCGCAGGGCCTGGCGCAGCAGGTCCTCGACGGCGCCCTCGGTGGGCACGTCGGCCATGACGCGCCGGATCTCCTCTGCGCCGTAGCCGAGCTCGGCCAGCGCGGCGCGCACCTCCTGGCGCGCCGCGGGCACCCCGGCGCCGGCGCCGGGCACGGGCCGGCCCACCGGTTCGGGCATCGACAGTCGCGACCGCAGGTCGAGCACGAGCCGTGCCGCCGTCTTGCGTCCTACGCCGGGCACGGCGCACAGGGTGTCGATGTCCTCCTCCAGCACGGCCCGCACCAGGTCGGGTGGCGACAGGGCCGACAGCACGGCGAGGGCGAGCGCCGGGCCCACGCCGTGGGCGCCGAGCAGTGCCTCGAAGCACCGGCGGTCCTCGGCCCCGGCGAACCCGTAGAGGACGATGGCGTCCTCGCGCACGTGGGTGTGGACGTGCAGCTCGAGCTCCTCGCCCTCGCTCGTGGCGGCCAGGAGGGCGGCGGGCACCGACACGCGATATCCCACCCCCCCCACGTCAAGGAGGAGCTCCGCCTCCGCCGTGCGGGCCACGAGCCGGCCCCGCAGCCAGCCGATCACGGCCATGCCCCCACGGCGGCGTCGACGGCCCGCTGCACCGAGCTCGCCCCGAGGTGGCACACGGCCAGAGCGAGGGCGTCGGCCACGTCAGGCGGCTTGGGCGGGGTGGCCAGGCCGAGGAGGGCGGCCACCATCCGCTGGACCTGCTCCTTCGTGGCCGAGCCGTAGCCGACGACCGCCATCTTCACCTCGTTGGCGCTGTACTGGACGACCCGGCAGCCGGCCTCGGCGGCGGCCACGAGGGCGATCCCGGCGGCCTGGCCGGTGGCCATGGCGGTGCGGGCGTTCGTCTGGAACAGCACCCGCTCGACGACCACGGCATCGGGCGCCAGCTCGGCCACGATGGCGCGCAGCTCTCCGTGGAGGAGCAGGAGCCGCTCGGGAAGCGGCGCCGCCGGGTCGGTGCGGACCACCCCGCCGGCCCGTGCCTCGAGGCCCCCGGGGCGCCTGGCGACCGCCCCGTAGCCGCAGCGCGACAGGCCCGGATCGATGCCCAGGACGAACATGCGTTCGCAGGCTAGCAACGGGTTGCGACACGGCGGTGGACCCCGCCCGGTGGGGACCGCCGGCTAGGACCCGACCGGGGTTGGGGCCGGGGTTGGGGGCGCCGGAGCGACGGCGGGGAGGCCCAGCGCCGTCGGCAGGGTCGGCACCGGCCGCCACCTCGCCCGCAGGGCGCCGGCGACGGTCACGACGGTCACGGCGGCCAGCATGAGGAGGAAGGGGTCGATGACGGCGCGGAACCGGGGGACGGCCTGGAGGAAGACGGTGCCGGCCCCCAGGAGGACCGGTGCACCCACCACGGCGAGGGGCACCCGTCTCCCGCGCCGGGTGCAGAGCCCGAGGAGGGCCAGGGCCACGACGAGGACGCCGCCCCCGGCCTCGAGGGTCCCTGCCACCGCCCCGTATCCGTACTCGCTCGTGGTGGCGGCCCGCACCTCGGCGAGCGGCGCCACGTCGAACAGCCGCAGCGTGTTGTTCGCCACCACCGTCACGACGTAGGTCGGGTGGTGCCGGAGGTAGGAGACCGCCGCCGACTGCAGCAACGCGTCGGTGCGGAGCTCACCGGCGCCGGGATGGCCGAGGATGACGCCGTCCATGGCCGGGTCGAGGTTGGCGGGGCGCCAGGCGGCGGGCTCGTGGGGGTCGTGGGCCGAGGTGGCGTTGTAGGTGCCCGACAGGACGTAGCCGCTCTGGGTCGTGACGGGCACCCAGCTGCCCATGACGATCCGGTCCCGCACCAGCCAGGGCGTCACGACGGCAGCACCGGCCACGACGACGAGCCCGGCGGCGCCGAGCTGCCGCCAGGTGGGCCGGCGCCGGTAGAGGAGGACGAGGATGGGAACGGCGAGGACGGCCAGGCTGGGGCGGGCGAGGACGAGGAGGCCGAGGAGGCCCCCCGACCCGAGCGCCCACCCGACGTGCGGGGCGCGCCGGTAGGAGAGGACGCACAAGAGGGCGGCCAGTTCGAGCGGCACGGCCAGCGCCTCGCTCATGAGGGCCGTCGACGCCATCACCGCCGGCGGGAACACCGCCGCCAGCACCCCGGCGACGAGGCCCACGGTGCGGCCCCACAGGTGCCAGGCCACCACCACGAGCAGGACGACGGCGAGGGCGCCGAGCACGGCGCCGGCCAGCCGCGCCGCCGAGAGGTGGACGCCCACGGCCTTGTACACGCCCGCCACGAACAGCGGGTACAGCGGCGGCCGTAGCGCCGTGGGCCCGCCCCCCGGGGCGAAGTGCGAGGTCCCGAAGCCGTGCCCGTGGGCGAGGGACACGGCCAGCCGTTGGTAGTCGGCGCTGTCGTTCAGGAGTCGGACGTGGGTCACGAGGACGACGCCGACGCGCACACCCAGGCCGAGGGCCCCCACGAGCCACGCGGCGGGGCCCCACGGGCCCTCCCTGGCCACCGTCGGCCGGGCGCCGTGGCGCAGGCGCCGCTCCAGGGGTCGCTCGACGAAGCGGTGGAGCCCGGCAGCGAGGGCCGTCGAGCCGGCCAGCATGGACAGGCCGAGCAGGACGCCCCCGGCCACGCCGAGCTGGACCCCGTGGCGGGCGAGGAGCAGGGCGGTGGCGGTCATGAGCGGGAAGTGGACGAGGTAGAAGGCGTACGACCACGACCCGAGGGCCACGAGGGGCCGGCGCGCCAACACCGAGCGCGCCCCGGTCCGGTCCCGCTGGGCGGCGGCCACGACGAGGAGGCAGAACGGGACGATGGTGACGGCCACCGGGCGGTACGGCGACGGCGCCCACCCGGCGGCCAGGTAGGCGCCAGCGGCCAGCCCGAGGGCGCCGCTCAGGGGCACCTTCGGCAGCCGGCCGTGGCGCAGCTCGACGGCCAACCCCATGCCGATCACGAACTCGAGCAGCCGGGTCGGCGGGAAGAAGTACAGCAGCCAGTACTTCGTCGTCCCGTAGCCCGCCGGGGCGCACAGGGCGGCGACGGCGAAGACCGCCACCATGGCGGCGAGCAGCGCGGCCCGGCGCCGGGGCGCGCTGAGGCGCGTCAGGGGGCCGTGGAGGAACGGGAAGAAGGCGTAGAAGAAGGCCTCGCACCCGAGCGACCAGGCCGGCACGTTCACCGCCTGCGCGTAGTGCATGGACGGCACCCAGGGCCCGAGCAGCGCCAGGGAGACGACGGCGGGCCCGGCGTGGGGCGCCACCGACCACAGCGCCAGCACGGCCACCATGGCGCCCCAGGTGGCGACGTGGAGCGGGTAGATCCTGGCGAACCGCCGCCGGTAGAAGGCCCCCGAGGTGTCGCTTCGGCGCCGCGACCAGGTGAGGACGAAGCCGCTCAGGACGAAGAAGAACGAGACGCCGGCGCCGCCCTGGCCCACCACCCTGGTGAGCACGGCGTAGGGGGCGAAGGGGAAGAGCAGCTGCAGGTGGAGCCCGAAGACCACCAGGGCGGCGACGAAGCGGAGTCCGGTGAGCGAGTCGAGGCGCGCCGGGGGCCGGCCCGTCTCCGCCCGCGCCGGCCCGGAGGGCGGTGCGCTTCTCGTCTCCGTCGGGCCCATGGCGCCTGGCCGCCTCCCCGGTCCCCCGGGGAACGGCGGGACCGGCGGCCCATTGCGCGGCCGTCGGGTACTGGTTGCGTGCCCCGTGGGCCGGGCCGGGCCGGCCCTGTCAGGCCGAGGGAGGCGCCCCTTGCTCGAGCCGGGCCCGCAGGCCGTCGAGCACGGCGTGGGCGGCGTCCTCGACGGTGCCCTCGTCGGTGCCCACCACCAGGTCGGGACGCGCGGGTACCTCGTAGGGGTCGCTCACGGTGGTGAACTCCCCGATGGTCCCGGCCCGTGCCTGGGCGTAGAGGCCCTTCGGGTCCCGGGCCTCGCAGACCGCCTGGGGGGCGCTCACGTGGACCTCCACGAAGGGCAGTTCCACCTCTTCGTGCAGCCGCCGGGCCTGGGCCCGGTCCTCGGCGTAGGGGCTGATGAGGGCCACGACCACCACCAGGCCGGCGTCGGCCAGGAGCTTGGCGATCTCGGCCGCCCGACGGGCGTTCTCGCCTCGGTCCTTGCGGGAGAACCCGAGGTCGCCGTTCACGCCGTGCCGGAGGTTGTCCCCGTCGAGGACATAGGCGGGGATCCCGCTGTTCACGAGGTCGGACTCCATGTGCTTGGCGATGGAGGACTTTCCCGACCCCGAGATGCCGGTGAGCCACACCGTGGCGCCGTGCACGCCGAGGGCCCGCCAGCGCAGCCGGCGGGTGACGGTGCTGTGGGACCAGTGGATGGCCACGGCCGGCCGCCCCACGGTCACCCCGTCTTCTCGACGATCATCCCCGCCCCCACCGTGTTGTTGGTCGCCTCCTCGACGAGCACGAAGCAGCCCGTCGTCCGGTTGCGCCGGTACTCGTCGTAGAACAGCGGCACGGTGGCCCGCAGCGACACCCGGCCGATCTCGTTGAGCCCGAGAGTGGTGGCCTCGAGGTCGCGGTGCAGGGAGTTCACGTCGAGGCGGTAGTGGAGGCCCCCGACGAGCGCCCGGCCCGTGCGCGAGGTGTGCTTGATCACGTACTTCCCGCCCACCCGCATGGGCGTCTCGGCCAGCCAGGCCACCATGGCGTCGAGGTCCTGGCCGGCGGTGGGCCGGTTGTGGACCCGGCAGAGCATGTCCCCGCGCGAGATGTCGAGGTCGTCGGCGAGGCGGATGGCGGCGGACATGGGCGGGAAGGCCTCCTGGACCGACTGGCCCAGGCTGTCGATGGCCACGATGGTGGAACTGAGCCCCGACGGGAGCGCCAGCACCTCGTCGCCCACCTGGAAGACCCCGCTCGCCACCTGACCGGCGTAGCCCCGGTAGTCGTGGAACTCGGCCCGCTGCGGCCGCAGCACGTACTGGACCGGGAACCGGGGGTCGATGAGGTTGCGGTCCGACCCGATGTAGAGGTTCTCGAGGTGGTGAAGGAGCGAGGGGCCGTCGTACCAGTCCATGGT
Organism: Acidobacteriota bacterium; assembly: GCA_028872975.1. Classification (GTDB taxonomy): domain Bacteria; phylum Actinomycetota; class Acidimicrobiia; order Acidimicrobiales; family UBA8190; genus UBA8190. Next base: position 4,926 of record JAGWNV010000006.1, on the reverse strand, counting down.
CTGGGACCTCGAGACCACGTTGTCGCCGTTCAGGGCCGAGATGGGGATGGCGGTGAGGTCCTCCACGTCGAGTCGGGTGCAGAAGGACTCGAAGTCCTCCCGGATCTCCTCGAAGCGGCCCTGGTCGTAGTCGACGAGGTCCATCTTGTTGACGCACAGGACGAGGTGGGGGACGTGGAGGAGCGAGGACAGCACGGCATGGCGCCGGGACTGCTCGACGACGCCGTTGCGGGCGTCGACGAGGATGAGGGCCAGGTTGGCCGTCGACGCCCCCGTGACCATGTTGCGGGTGTACTGGACGTGCCCGGGCGTGTCGGCGATGACGAACTTCCGCTTCGTGGTGGCGAAGTACCGGTAGGCGACGTCGATGGTGATGCCCTGTTCGCGCTCGGCCCGCAGGCCGTCGGTGAGCAGGGCCAGGTTGACCTGCTCGTAGCGCCGCGCCCTGCTCTCGCGCTCGACGGCCTCGAGCTGGTCCTCGAAGATCGACTTGGTGTCGTAGAGCAGGCGCCCGATGAGGGTGCTCTTCCCGTCGTCGACCGACCCGGCGGTGGTGAAGCGCAGTAGCTCCATCTAGAAGTACCCCTCGCGCTTGCGGTCCTCCATGGCCGTCTCGGAGACCTTGTCGTCGGCCCTCGTCGCCCCCCGCTCGCCGATGCGCGCCGCTGCGACCTCGGCGATGATCTCCTCCAGGGTGGCGGCGGCCGACTCCACGGCCCCCGTGCAGGTCATGTCCCCCACCGTCCGGTACCGCACTGTCGCCTCGAAGACCTCCTCGTGCTCGCCGGGGGCCACGTGGGGCCCGGTGGAGATCAACAGCCCGTCCCGGCGGAACACCTGGCGCCGGTGGCCGAAGTAGATGGAGGGCACCTCGAGGGACTCCTGGGCGATGTACTCCCACACGTCGGCCTCGGTCCAGTTCGACAGGGGGAACACCCGGATGTGCTCGCCGGGGTGGTGCCGGCCGTTGTAGAGGTTCCACAGCTCGGGCCGCTGGTTCTTCGGGTCCCACTGGCCGAACTCGTCGCGGAAGGAGAAGACCCGCTCCTTGGCCCGGGCCTTCTCCTCGTCCCGCCGGGCCCCGCCGAAGACGGCGTCGAAGCGGTGCTCGGCGATGGCGTCGAGCAGCGTCGTCGTCTGGAGCCGGTTGCGCGAGGCGCTGGGCCCGGGCAGCTCGGCCACCCGGCCGGCGTCGATGGACGCCTGCACCGAGGCCACCACCAGCTCCACGTCGAGCTCGGCCACCCGCCGGTCCCGATAGTCGAGGACCTCGGGGAAGTTGTGGCCGGTGTCCACGTGCATGACCGGGAAGGGGATCCGGCACGGCCAGAACGCCTTCTCGGCCAGGCGCAGGAGCACCAGGGAGTCCTTGCCCCCCGAGAAGAGCAGCACCGGTCGCTCGAACTCGGCGGCGACCTCCCTGACGATGTGGACGGACTCCGCTTCCAGGGTGTCCAGCTCGGTCAGCTCGAACCGCATAGCCCCTAGAGGCTACTGCGGCTCGGTCCCTTCAGTCGGCAGCGGCGGCGGCCAGCACCTCATCAGGAATGTCGAAATTCGACCAGACGTTCTGCACGTCGTCGAGGTCGTCGAGGGCCTCGAGCAGGCGGAGCACCTTGCGCGCCTCGCCCTCCTGCGCCACCGGCACCGTGGTCGAGGGGACCATGGCGAGCTCGGCCGACGCCGGCGCCATCCCCGCTGCACCGAGAGCGTCCCGGACGGCGGCGAGGTCGGCGGCGGCGGTGGTGAGCACCCAGCGCTCCCCTTCGTCGGCGAGGTCCTCGGCCCCGGCCTCGAGGGCCACCTCCATGATGCGTTCCTCGTCGAGGTCCCTCGGGAGCTCGATCTGGCCCTTGCGGGTGAACTGCCAGGAGACCGCCCCGGGCTCGGCCACCGACCCGCCGCCGCGCGAGAACACGTTACGGACGTCGGCGCCGGTCCGGTTGCGGTTGTCGGTGAGGGCCTCGACGATGACCGCCACCCCGCCCGAGGCGTAGCCCTCGTAGGTGACCGGCTCGTAGCGGACCCCCTCGAGGTCGCCGGTGCCCCGCTTGATGGCCCGCTCGATGGTGTCCATCGGCACCGACGCGGCGCGCGCCTTGTCGAACATCGTCCGCAAGGTGGCGTTCGACGAGAGGTCCCCCCCGCCGTCGCGGGCGGCCACCTCGAGCTGGCGGATCAGCTTGGCGAAGATCTTGGCCCTCGCCTTGTCCACGGCGGCCTTGCGGTGCTTGGTGGTGGCCCACTTGGAATGGCCCGACATGGCTCAGTGTCCTCTCTCCTCGATCATCGACACGAAGTAGGCGTGCAGCCGGCGGTCGTCGGTGAGCTCGGGATGGAACGCCGAGACGAGCACGCCGCCTTCCCGGCAGAGCACCGGTGTGCCGTCCCCGGTGCCGTCCCCGGTGCCCGGCGCCCGGGCCAGGACCTCCACGCCGGCACCCACCGACTCCACCACCGGCGCCCTGATGAACACGGCGTGCAGGGGGTCCTCGCCCAGGACAGCCACATGGAGGTCGGTCTCGAACGACTCGAGCTGGCGCCCGAAGCCGTTGCGGCGGACGCCGATGTCGATGGCGCCGAAGCTCCGCTGGTCGGGCCGGCCGCCGGCGACGACCCGGGCCAGGAGGATCATCCCGGCGCAGGTGCCGAAGCCCGGCATCCCCTCCGCCAGCGCCTTGCCGAGCGGCCCGTTGAGGCCGGAGGACTCGAGCAGCACCGACATGGCGGTGGACTCCCCCCCGGGCAGGACGATCCCGTCGAGGTCGTCGAGGTCCTCGGGGCGGCGCACCGGGCGGTGCGCCACGCCGAGATCAGCGAGGGCGGCGCCGTGCTCGTTGACGTCGCCCTGGAGGGCCAGGATCCCCACCCGCACCTGGAGGCACCTCGTTGCCGGCGCGCGCCCCGGTGCTCACCAGCCGCGCTCGGCCATGTGCTGGGTGAGGGCCGCCGCCTCGATCCCCGGCATGGCGTTGCCGAGACCCCGGCTCACCTTGGCCACGATCTCGGCGTCCCGGAAGTGGGTGGTGGCCTCCACGACGGCCCGGGCCCGGCGGGCGGGGTCTTCGCTCTTGAAGATCCCCGATCCCACGAAGACGGCCTCGGCGCCGAGCTGCATCACGAGGGAGGCGTCGGCGGGGGTGGCGATCCCGCCGGCACAGAAGAGCGGGACGGGCAACCGCCCCGTCTCGGCCACCTCGGTGATCAGGTCCACGGGCGCCTGGAGCTCCTTGGCCCACCGGTAGCGCTCGGCGGCGTCGGCCTGGCCGACGGCCCGGATGTCGCCGGTGATCGACCGCAGGTGGCGGACGGCCTCCACGATGTTCCCGGTCCCGGCCTCGCCCTTGGACCGGATCATGGCGGCTCCCTCGGAGATGCGCCGCAGCGCCTCGCCCAGGTTGGTGGCGCCGCAGACGAAGGGCACCCGGAAGCCCCACTTGTCGATGTGGTGCGCCTCGTCGGCCGGCGTGAGCACCTCGCTCTCGTCGATGTAGTCGACCTCGAGGGCTTCGAGCACCTGGGCCTCGGCGAAGTGCCCGATGCGGGCCTTGGCCATCACCGGGATGGTGACGGTCTCCTTGATCCCCTCGACGAGCACCGGGTCGCTCATCCGGGCCACGCCCCCCTGGGCGCGGATGTCGGCCGGGACCCGCTCGAGGGCCATGACGGCCACGGCGCCGGCGTCCTCGGCGATGCGGGCCTGCTCGGGGGTGACGACGTCCATGATCACCCCGCCGCGCAGCATCTCGGCCAGGCCCCGCTTGACCCGCGTCGTGCCCGTCAGCCGCTGCGTGGTGGTCTCGTCCATGACCCGAGTCTACCGCCGCGCCCCCGCGGAGCCCCCGGTGCCGGTGCCTACCACTCGTCGAGCGCGGCGATCCGCACCGACGGCGCGTCGAGCTCGCCCACGGCCTCGTCGCCCGCCGGGCGGTGCCCCGCTTCGTCGGGGAGCACCACCGTGAACAGCCACCGCGCCGTCCGGCCGGCCCGGCCCGTGACGAGGGGCCCCGGCCCCGGCGCCGGCGCCGCCATGGCGTCGAGGGCCTGGCGCAGCCCGGGCGGGTACCGGGTGACCCCCACGGCGCGGCGGTCGGCCTCGAACTCCCGGCCCCGGCCGGCGAGGCGATGGACGATCCCCGCCGTGGCCGGGCCCAGCCCGACGACGAGGGCCAGTGCGGCCGCCACCGTCGCCGGCGCCACGTCGTTCGCCTTCACGTGCGACAGCTCGTGGGCGAGGACGCCCTCGAGGGCCACCGGGTCCAGGGTGTCGACGAGGCCGCTTGTGAGCACGAGGGCGCTGTCCTCGGGTCCCCGTCCCACGGCCAGGGCATTGGGCAGAGGGTCGTCGACCACGAAGAGCTCGGGCACGCCGAGGCCCATGCTGGCGCACAGGCCCTCCACCAGGGTGCAGGGCCCGGGAGCCTCCTCCTCGTCGACGGGCCGGGCGGCGAGGGCGCGCAGCACCATCCGGGTCGACCCCCGCCACAGGGCGCCGACCACGGCGGCACCCACTACGGCGCCCACCACGGCGCCGGCCACGGCGGCACCGACGGCGGCGCCCACCACCACCCCGACGACGAGGGCGGCCACGCCCGGCACGGCGGCGACGGTCCTGCCCCGGCGGCGATTGGCCACCACGACCTTGCGCAGGCCGGCGCCCGCCAGCTGGACGGGGCTGCGCTCGGCGAGCTCCGACGCCGAAGGGATGGACGGCCTCCGAGCGGCGGCGGCCCGGTCCCGGTCGGCCGGAGCCCGGCTGCGTCCCTGCGGCGCCCGGTTGCGCGAGGCCGGGGCGCGACCTCGCTGGCGGGGGGCGCCCTGGGCCCGCGGGGCCTGCGGCTTGCGGGTCTGGCCGGCGCCCGAGCCGGAGGGGCGGCGTCGGCGGCGGCCGGACGAGCCGGGTGGTCTCGCCGGGGACGACTCTTC
>JAGWNV010000249.1 GCA_028872975.1 Acidobacteriota bacterium | reverse complement strand
CCATGATCGTCGAAGGGCTGGCCCGCCGGTCCTCGATCAGGTGGGTGAGCCGTTCTGTGAGCACCCTGGTCTTGCCCGAGCCCGCCGGCGCCACCACCCTGGCCGGCCCCGACCCGTGGTCGACGGCGGCGAGCTGGTCCTCGGCCAGGACCCCCCTCGGCCGACCGTGGCCGACGACTCGTAGCTCGCCGGCTTCGACGCTCCACCGGTGCACGACGTCGGCTCCCGCCGCGGGCGGGGGGAAGGGCCCGCCGTCGACGAAGAGAGGCGTGCCCTCCGGCCCCGTCACGTCCGCCGGGCCACCGGATCTCACGCCCCGGTCGGCGAGCAGGCGCCCGGCCCTGCGACCGTGCCACCACAGGGGCTCTCCCGTCCGGGCGTCGTAGGTGTTGGCCCAGACGAGGAACTGCAGACGCTCCCGGGTGAACTCGAAGGAGGGCTCGAGCGACCAGACCGGGGTCGTGCAGGTCTCGGGCTCGCGCAGTGCCGCCGGGTCGGCGGCGAGCTCGACGGCGACCGGCTCCCGTCTCGCCCAGGCCGAGTGGAGCGCGTCCACGGCCTCCCCCGGGGCGCGCAGCGTGTCGGCGTCGACGACGATGCGCCGGGCACCGGCCCACGGTGCCGGCGGATCCTGGCCCGGGCCCACCACCACCCCGCGACCGAGGGCCGGCGGTCCTGGGAAGGTCATCGGGTCACCGTACCGGCGCCCTGTGTCGGCGCCGGGCGCCGCTCAGCGGGGGTCGGGCCGGTCGACGTTCCAGTGGCGCGAGCCCTGGCAGTACCAGCCGTCGTCGCCGGCCGGCATCACGATGAACCTGCTGATCATCCGCTGTCCGCCGTGGAGATCGCCGTAGAGCAGGTCGATGCGGACCGGCTCCCTCTCCCCGAGCGCCTCGAGCATTCCAGCCCGCATGGGATCGTCCTGGCCGCGGATGGCCGACTCCCAGTAGCCGCTGCCTCCGGCCGAGACGTAGAGGTCGATGGTGAGCCGCCGGAAGTCCTCGAGCGGAGGCGGGGCATCGTCGCCGAACGCCCCGGCGCGGGGGTGCCAGCCGTGGAGCAGGGCGATCCCGTTCCCGGCGTTGCGGAGCCCCAGGGCGAGGTAGACGACTCCGTTCGCCTCCTCGAAGACGGCCCGGCCACCTTCGACCCGGGCCACGTGCCGGTCGCTCCACAGCGCCTTGTGCGGGGGGTCGTCGGCCCGGGAGGGGATGAGGAGCGGTCGGAGCCCGGCGAGGAGCGACTCCTCTGCGACCCGGGCCGACCGGTTGGAGGACCGGACGGCGGAGAAGGTGGCCACGGCGAGGACGAGGGTGCCCCCCGCCGTCGCCAGCGAGGAGGCGGTCTGCCAGTCGGGGCCCACGGCTACGAGGTCATGCCGCCGAGGCCCACGAGCCCCCGGGCGTGCTCGATCTCGCCCATGTGCCGCAGGGCGTGCTGGTAGAGCCAGCATTCGACGGCGTCGAGGAGGGTCACCCCCTCCGGACCGGCCACCCGGGCACTGTAGGTGCTGGCGATCTGCTCGGGCAGGGGGCGGGGGACGACCACCCGGGTGAGCTCGGCGGGGTCGAGACCCTCGAGCCACTCCTCCACCCGGCCGAACACGGCGTGCAGGTACTCCTGGAAGGCCCCGTAGTCACCGATGCGCTGGTAGACCATCTCCTCCACGCCCCGGTGCTTGCCGTGGTCGGCGATGGCCGGCTCCACCCGCCTCTCCCATGCCTCGTCCCACAACGGCGGCGTGCCGGTCATGAGCAGGAAGGAGGCGTCGGCCAGGTTGGCCACGTGGAAGAGGCTGAAGGCGATGGGGACGACCCCCTCACGCTCGAAGTGGTTCACCTGCTCCACCGTCATCGTCGCCATGGCGTCGGTGTAGAGCGAGTGCACCGCCCGCATCCGCCGCCGCAACGAGTCGAGCACGAGCGTGCCGTCGGTCAACTCCGCGCTCCCCTCACTCCCGGGCCATCTCCACCATGGCCGTGGCGGCGACGTCCTCTTCCGACCGGGGGCTGCGCAGCTCCACGACCAGCTCCACGATCTCCCCCGTGAACGGGTTCGGCCCCTCGTAGTCGTCGACCACGGTCGAGAGTGCGTCACGGCCGACGTCCATCCCGGTGGAGCCGAGCATCCGCACCAGGCGGGGGACCTCCACCTCGGCCAGCTCCTCGCCGTCGGCACCGATGCGGAGCGCGCCGCCGGTGCCGCTGCGGTCGAAGCTGGCGCGCAGCACATGCCGGCCGTCGGCCAGGGCGACGGGGGCACTGGCCCGGTGATGGACGCCGAGGGCGTTGTAGTCGAAGTGCAGGACCCCGTCGGCGAGGAAGAAGCTGTGACCGACGTTGTGGCTCCCCCGGGCGTACAGGACACCTTCGGCGGGGCCGTCGAGGACGACTTCGACCGTGATGGTCCACGACCGGCCCCCGAGGAGGGGTGCCGCGTCGCTCGGCACGTGCGAGATGGGATGGCGGTACCGGTAGACGGTGCCGGTGTGGGGCGTGGCGGGCCGGGCCTGGACTCCGAACAACTCGAGGGTCCGGTCGTCGAGAGGGAGCACGCCGTAGGTGCCCGCTTCGGCCCACCACAGGTCCACGAGGTCGCGCAGGCGGTCGGGCTCGGCGTCGGTCAGGTCGTGGCACTCGGAGAAGTCCTCGTCGAGGTGGAAGAGCTCCCACTCGTCGAGGTCGTAGGCGTGGCCCGCCTCGTGGTAGGTGGTGGCCTTCCAGCCGTCGGCCCAGATGCCCCGGTGACCCATCTGCTCGAAGTACTGCACCGACCGCGGCGCCGGCGCGGTCGGGTCGGCGAAGGTGGCCCGGAGACTCCTGCCGTGGAGGGGGATCTGGGGATGGCCCCCGAATTCGTCCGGCACGGTGGCGCCGGTCACGTCGAGCACCGTGGCGGCCACGTCGACGGCGTGGCAGAACTGGGGCCGGACGGCCCCGCCGGGCCCGATGGCGGCGGGCCAGTGGACGACGAGGGGATCCCGGACGCCGCCGCCGTAGGTGTTCTGCTTGTACCACCGCAGCGGGCTGTTGCCCGCCTGGGCCCAACCCCACGGGTAGTTCGAGTGGGAGTGCGGGCCACCGATGTCGTCGAGGCGCCGGGCCACGAGGTCGTCGATGTCCTCACGCCGGAGGTTGAAGAAGCTGAACTCGTCCATGACGCCCAAGGGACCGCCCTCCTGGCTGGCCCCGTTGTCGGAGAGGACGAGGAAGAGGGTGTTGTCCAGCCTCCCGACCGACCGGAGGAACGCCACGAGCCTGCCGATCTGGGCGTCGGTGTGCTCGAGCATCGCCGCGAAGGCCTCTTGGAGGCGGCAGGAGAAGGCCCGCTGTGGCGGCGTCAGGTCCTCCCAGGGGGGGACGCCCGGATTCCGTGGAGCGAGGGCCGTCCCGAGAGGGACGATGCCCGACTCGAGCTGCCGCTCGTACCACTCTGCGCGCACGGCGTCGTAGCCCGCCTCGAACCGTCCCCGCCATCGCACCCGGTACTCGAGTGGCGACTGGTGGGGGGCATGGGTGGCGCCGAAGGCGAGGTAGAGGAAGAAGGGCCGGTCGGGTCGGACCGAGACGAGGTCGCGGACCCATCCTGTGGCCTGGTCGACGATGTCCTCGCTCACGTGGTAGCCGTCCTCGGGCCGCCCCGGTGGGTCGATGTGGTGGTTGTCGTGGGTGAGTTCCGGTGAGAACTGGTCCGTCTCGCCCTGGAGGAAGCCGTAGAACCGGTCGAATCCCTTCTGCAGCGGCCAGTTCGTGTGCGGTCCCGCCGCCGACGTCTCGATCATCGGCGCCAGGTGCCACTTGCCGGCCGCCAAGGTGGCGTAGCCCCTGTCTCGCAGCAGTTCCGCCACCGTCGCCGCCCTGGGCGTGATCCCGCCACGCATGTGGGGGAACCCGGTGTCCCAGTTGGAGATGGCCCGCATCCCCACGCTGTGGTGGTTGCGACCCGTGAGCAAGCACGCCCGCGAGGGCGAGCACAGGGCGGTGGTGTGGAAGCCGTTGTACCGGAGCCCCCCCGCGGCCAGCGCGTCGACCGAGGGTGTGGC
>JAGWNV010000248.1 GCA_028872975.1 Acidobacteriota bacterium | reverse complement strand
GACGCCGGCACGGAGCCCGAGAGAATCGACCTCGGCATGCCGGTCCGGCTCGCGACCTTCCCCTGCGGCCGGGACGAGGAAGAGACCGAGGCGGTGGCCTTCGGCTTCCGCCCGGCCTGACGGCGGGACGACCGGGGACCGGGACGAGGCAGAGGAGGACCGCCGTGGCCGACACCGTCTGGATCATCGGGACCGCCATGACCAGGTTCGGGCGCTTTCCCGACAAGGACACCGTGGACCTGGCGAGCGACGCCGCCCTCGGGGCGCTCGACGATGCCGGGGCCGAGATGGCCGACATGGGCGTCCTGGCCGTGGGCTGTCTCATGGAGGCCGCGGCCATGCTCGGCCAGCGGCTCCAGAAGCAGATCGGCCAGACGGGCATCCCCGTCTACAACGTTGCCAACGCCTGCGCCACCGGTGCCACCGCCGTCCGCAGCGCCCTCCTCGCCATCAAGGCCGGCGAGGCGGACATGGGGCTCGCCGTCGGGGTGGAGCAGATGGGCAAGGCCGGGCTCCTCGGGCCCGCCGGCCAGGCCCGGGCCAAGCCCACCGGGTACACGCCCTCGGGCCGCTACGGGTCGGTCATGCCGGTGGAGGGCGTCCTCGGCACCGGTCTCATGCCCGGCGTCTTCGCCCAGGCCGGGATGGAGTACGCCTCCCGACACGGCGGGGTGGGCTTCGAGCAGTTCGCCAAGGTGGCCGAGAAGAACCACGCCCACTCGACTCTGAACCCCCTGGCGCAGTACCAGAAGGCCTTCTCCTTGGAGCAGGTGATGGGGGCCGACATGGTCGCCTACCCCAACACCCTCCTCATGTGCTGCCCGACCGGCGACGGCGCCGCCGCCGTGGTGCTGTGCTCGGACGCCAAGTTGAAGACCCTCGATCCCGACATCCGGCGGCGGGCGGTCAAGATCTCCGCCTCGGTGCTCACCTCCGACCCCTACGTGGAGTCCGACGCCGCCCAGCCCGACGTGAGCACGCTGACCAAGCGGGCGGCGGCGGCGGCCTACGAGCAGGCCGGCGTCGGCCCCGAGGACCTCGACCTGGTCGAGCTCCACGACTGCTTCGCCACCGCCGAGCTCATCCACTACGAGAACCTGGCCCTCTGCGAACCGGGCGGGGCGGGGGACTTCATCGACCGCCGGGCCCCCTGGCGCGACGGGGCCACCCCGGTGAACGTCTCGGGCGGGCTCATCTCGAAGGGCCATCCCATCGGGGCCACGGGCGTCGCCAACCTCTACGAGGTGGCCACCCATCTCCGGGGCGAGGCCGGGGACCGTCAGATCGAGGGCGCCCAGGTGGGCCTCACCCATGTCATCGGGCTCGGCTCGGCCTGCGCCGTCCACGTGCTCGAGCGGGCCGCCTCCTGAGCCGGGGCTGAAGGGCTCGGTGCCGCCGTGACCGACACGCCGTGACCGACACCCTGCTGGAGGGCGTCCGGGTCGTCGACCTGGCCGGCGAGCCGGCCGCCATGACCGGCCGGATCCTCGCCGACCTCGGGGCAGAGGTGGTCCGCGTCGTCCCCGCAGGTGGCGACCCCCTCGACGCCCTTCCCCCCTTCGGGCCCGGCGGCGACTCCCTGCGGGCAGTCGCCTGGAACGCCGGCAAGACCGTCCTGCGCGTCGAGGGCCCGGACGACCCCGGTCTCGGGGCGCTCCTGGTCGAGGCCGACATCGTGGTGTCGACGCCGGGCTGCCAGGGCGTCCTCGAGGTCGACCCGAGTCGGGCTCCGGAGGCGGTCTGGGTCCTCGTCACCCCCTTCGGCCTCGAGGGGCCCCGGGCCCACTGGCGGGCCTCCGACCTCGGCGTCATGGCCTCCACCGGGAACATGTACTGCACCGGTGACCCCGACCGGGCCCCGGTCCGCTGCACCGAGCCCACGGCCTGGAGCCACGTCGGGCCCGAGGCGGCGATGGCGGCGCTCACGGCGCTCTCCTCGGGACGGCCCCAGGTGGTGGACGTCTCCGCCCAGGAGGCCGTGATGATCGCCTCGATGGGACATGTCGCCCGGTTCCCCCGGACGAAGAACCGGGGCAAGCGCAACGGCGCCAACATCGGGGTCACCCGGGAGATCTGGCCCTGCAGGGACGGCTTCGTCTCCTTCGGCCTCCGTGGCGGCAAGGCCCGCATCCCGAACCTCCGGACCATCACCAGGCTCGTCACCGAGGACGGGATCGAGGCACCGTCGCTCACCGATCGGGACTGGGCCGCCTACGACCACACCAAGGCCACCGCCGAGGAGCTCGAGGCCATCGCCGCGCCCATCGCCGAGTTCTTCTCCCGCCACACCATGGCCGAGCTCTACGAGGCGGCGTGTGCCACCAACCTCATGCTGGCGCCGGCCAACTCACCGGTGCAGCTGACCGAGAGCAGCCAGCTCACGGCGAGGGACTACTTCACCGCCTGGGGGGCCCTCGCCAAGCTGCCCCGCTCCTTCGTCGTCCCCACCAGTCCCGACGACGCCGTGGCCCGGCCCGGTCCCCGCCCGGCGCCCACCGGGACACCGGCGTGGCCGGCCCGCCCGGCGCGGGCCGGCGGGGGATCGGCACCGGCGCCGGCCGGGGGCGCCTGGGAGGGGACGAGGATCCTCGAATTCGGTGCCGGCGCGGCCGGGCCCATCGCCCTCCGGTACTTCGCCGAGCACGGGGCCACCGTGGTGCGGGTCGAGTCCCGGTCCCGTCCCGACTTCCTCCGCACCTACGGCGCCGCCAACCCCTGCGGGCTCGAGGGATCCGACATGTTCGACTCCCTCAACGTGGGAAAGCTCGGCGTGACCCTCAACCTGAAGCACCCCGAGGGCGCCGCCATCGCCCGCCGACTGCTCCGGTGGGCCGACGCCGTGGCCGAGAACTTCGCCCCCCGGGCCATGCGGGGCCTCGGCCTCGACTACGCCTCCCTCGTCACCGAGAAGCCCGACCTCGTGATGGCGAGCTCCTGTCTGCAGGGCCAGACCGGCCCCCACAAGGACTACCCGGGCTTCGGGGGCCAGGGCTCGGCCCTCGGCGGCTACAACTTCCTCACCGGCTGGCCCGACCGGGAGCCCCTCGGGCCCTTCGGGACCATCACCGACTCCCTCGCCCCCCGGTTCGTCGCCACCGCCCTGGCCGCCGGCCTCCTCTACCACCGCCGCACCGGCAAGGGCGTCCATCTCGACGTGAGCCAGGTCGAGTGCGCCGTCTACTCCCTCTCCCCCTGGGTCCTCGACTACGTGGCCAACGGCGCCGTCGAGTCCCGGATGGGCAACCGGTCGGTCCGTACCGCGCCCCACGGGGCCTTCCCCTGCGCCGGCGAGGACCGCTGGGTGGCCCTCGCTTGCTGGGACGACGACGACTGGCAGCGCCTCGGGGCGGCCATGGAGCTCGACCCCTCCGTGATCGAGCGGTTCGCCTACGCGGCGGCCCGGATGGACGCCGTCGACGACCTCGAAGGCGTCGTGGCCGGCTGGACCGCCCGGCGCGACCCCTTCGAAGTGGCCGACGCCCTCCAGGACGTCGGGATCGAGGCCGTGCCGGTCGCCGACCTCGGCGACGCCTGCGGCGACCCCCAGCTCCACCACCGGGGCCACTTCGTCACCCTGGAGCATCCCTGCATGGGCGAGTGCGGGTATGAGCGTAACGGTTTCCGGCTCTCCGACGCCCCGGCCGGCTACACCCGCAGCAGCCCCCTCCTCGGACAGGACAACGCCTTCGTCCTCGGCGAAATCCTGGGCATCTCGAGCGCCGAGCAGGACCGCCTGGCCGCCGAAGGCGTCCTCGAGTAGCGCCTTCGGGCGTCGCCTGCTGTCGGCCAGGCGAGCCTGCGCAGCACGAGGGCCGGAGGCTCAGACCCTGGGCCCGTGGCCGGAACCGCCGGCGGGGACCGACTGCCCCGGCGGCGCGGCCGGCTTTCCCCCGCCGTGCGACCTGCCCGGTGGGGGAGGTGCTGGCGGGGGCGGGGGCGCCGACGAGGGGACCGGCGTCGGCGGCGGGGCGGGGGGCGACAGGGGGAACACGGCGGCCACCGTCTGGACCTGCTGGGGCGCCGGTGTGGACGGCCCGGCCGGGGCCGGGACGGGGGGCGACGATGCCGGGAG
>JAGWNV010000247.1 GCA_028872975.1 Acidobacteriota bacterium | reverse complement strand
GCCTCCGCCGGCCACGACGGAGATGACGCTGCGGGCCCCCTCGGCGGTGCCCGCCGCCCCGCTCGTGCTTCGACGGGCGTCGAAGCGGATCCTCGTCGTCTTCGTCGTCCTCGGCGTGCTCGGCTACGGCGCCGTCGTCGGCGTCGACGCCGTCGCTTTCACCAGCACCTCGAGCTCCCAGGCCTTCGTCGACGCCCACACCACCCTCCAGAGCCAGCTCAACGCCGCCGAGGGCCAGCGGGCGTCGTGCACGCTCGGGCAGGTGCCGTGCCTGGACCAGTTCTGGACCCAGCTGTCGAGCGACTTCGGGCAGTTCGGGGCCTCGTTGTCGGGGATCTCGGTCCCCGCCTCGGCGCAGGCGGACAAGACGAAGCTCCAGACCGACACCTCGGCGCTCGGGGCGCTGCTCCAGCAGCTGTCCTCGGAGGACCCGTCGTCGATCTCCCAGGCGCAGCTCAGCCAGCTGCAGTCGCTCAGCACCGGCTTCGACGCCGATTCGGTCCGCCTGGCCGACGGCCTCTCCTAGCCCGGTCACGGCGACGCTCGCGCCGGGCACCCGCCCGAGCTCGTCGTTTATGTTGGGACCATGGCCGTGACCGAGGACGTCGCCGTGGACCCCGAGCAGCGCGTCACCGCCCTCCTCGAGCAGCTGCTCGCCGACCACCCTCCTGCCAGCACCCCCCCGGCCGACTTCCTCGGCGCCCGCTTCGACGCCGGGCTGGCCTGGGTCTGGTTCGCCGAGGGCGAGGGCGGTCTCGGGCTGCCGCAGGAGCTCCAGGGCCACCTCGAGCGCCGCCTGCGCCAGGCCGGCGCCCCCGACGAGTCGAACCGGAACGTGATCGGCTACGGGATGGCGGCGCCCACCGTCGCTGCCCACGGCACCGACGCACAGCGCCGGCGCTGGCTCCGGCCGCTGTTCACCTGTGAGGAGATCTGGTGCCAGCTCTTCAGCGAGCCCGGCTCCGGATCCGACGTGGCGGGCCTGGCCACCCGCGCCGAGCGGGACGGCGACGAGTGGGTGGTGAACGGCCAGAAGGTCTGGACCACGCTCGCCCACACCGCCCGGTGGGGCCTGCTCCTGGCCCGTACGGACCCGGACGCCCCCAAGCACCGGGGCATGACCTACTTCGTCGTCGACATGCACGCCCCCGGCGTCGAGGTCCGGCCCCTGCGGCAGATGACCGGTGAGGCGGAGTTCAACGAGGTCTTCTTCACCGACGCCCGCCTCGCCGACGACCAGCGCCTCGACGAGGTGGGCGCCGGGTGGCGGGTGGCAACCACGACGCTCATGAACGAGCGGGTCGCCATCGGCGGTGGCGTGCCCTCCCGGGCCACGGGCCCCATCGCCCGGGCCCTCGACATCTACCGGGCCACCCCCGGACGGAGCCCCGTCGAGCGGGAGCGGCTCATGCGGGCCTGGGTGGCCGCCGAGGTCCAGCGGCTCACCAACATGCGCGCCCGTCAGCTCCGCCGGGCCGGCACCCCGGGACCCGAGGGCTCGGTGGCCAAGCTGGCCGGCGCCGAGCTCAACAAGGCGGTCTCCGAGCTCTGCGTCGACCTCATGGGGATGGAGGGCACCCTCTTCCCGAGCGGGTACGAGATGCGCAGGCCCGACACGGCCGGGGTCATGAGCGGCGACGTCCGGCACACCTTCCTGCGGGCCAGGGCCAACTCGATCGAAGGCGGGACCTCCGAGATCATGCGCAACATCCTCGGCGAGCGGGTGCTCGGGCTCCCCGGCGAGCCCCGCTCGGACAAGGACCTGCCCTGGTCCGCCGTGCCCCGCAGCTGAGCGCTCCGGTGCCGACCGCCCCCCACCTGGACTGGCACCCCGAGGCGGCGCCCACCAAGGGCGTGCGCCAGCGACGGTTCGACCTCGACCGCGCCGGCCGGTCGGTGCCGGGCATCCTCTGGACCCCCGAGGACGTCACCGGGCCTCGGGCGCTCGTCCTGATCGGCCACGGGGCGGCCCAGACCAAGTCCGAGACCTACGTGGTGGCCCTGGCCCGCACCCTGGTCCGCCACCACGGGATCGCCGCGGTGGCCATCGACGGGCCGGTGCACGGGGACCGGCGCACCGACGGGGTGGCCGACGGGTCGGTCATGATGCTCGAGTTCGGCCAGCGCTGGGCGGACGACGCCGGGCTGACCGACGACATGATCGCCGACTGGCGGGCCGTGCTCGACACCGTGCAGGGCCTCCCCGAGATCGGCCCCGGGCCCGTCGGGTACTGGGGCCTGTCGATGGGCACCATCCTGGGCCTGCCCCTGGTGGTGGCCGAGCCCCGGATCTCGGTGGCCGTGCTCGGGCTGATGGGCGTGAGCGGCCCGACCAAGGCGCGCATCGCCGCCGACGCCGCCGCCGTCTCGGTGCCGGTCCTCTTCCTCCTGCAGTGGGACGACACCCTGTTCCCCCGGGAGAAGGGCTTCGAGCTCTTCCACACCATCGGGACCAAGGACAAGCGGCTCCACGCCAATCCCGGCGCCCACTCGGCGGTGCCCGCCGACGAATTCCTCGCCACCATCCGGTTCCTCTCCGACCACCTCCTGCCCGCCCTGGGATCCTCCTCGCCCGACGACGGCGACGGCCACGCCTCCGCCGGCACCCCGGCCGGCGCCGGGGACCGTCGATGATCGAGCGCGTCCCCTTCGGGCGCACCGGCCACGCCAGCAGCCGGGTCGTCTTCGGGGCGGCGGCCTTCATCGGCTGCACCCAGGACCGTGCCGACGCCGTGCTGCCGCTGCTGCGGGAATTCGGCGTGAACCACCTCGACACGGCCGCCGACTACGGCGACTCCGAGCTGCGCCTGGCGCCGTGGCTGGCCACGGCCCGCCACGAGTTCTTCCTCGCCACCAAGACCGGCGCCCGTACCGGCGACGGCGCCCGGGCCGGCCTCGAGCGCTCCCTCGAGCGCCTCGGCGTGGACCACGTCGACCTCGTCCAGCTCCACAACCTGGTCGAGCCCGAGGAGTGGGAGACGGCCCACGCGCCCGGCGGCGCCGTCGAGGCCCTGGCCCGGGCCCGCCACGAGGGGCTGGCCCGCTTCGTCGGGGTGACAGGCCACGGCCTTCGCATCGCCGCCGCCCACCGCCGGAGCCTGGAGCGCTTCGACTTCGACTCCGTGCTCCTGCCCTACAACCACCTGCTCCTCGACGATCCCGGCTACCGCCACGAGGTCGAAGGACTGCTCTCCCTCTGCGACGAGCGGGGCGTCGCCGTCCAGACCATCAAGGCCGTCGCCCGGCGGCGGTGGGCCGAGGACCACGGCGGGCCCCGTTTCAGCTGGTACGAGCCGCTGCCCGCCGGCCCCGAGCTCGAGCACGCCGTCGGCTACGTGCTCGCCCACCCCCAGCTCTTCTTGAACACCTCGAGCGACCTCCGCCTCCTGCGCCCGGTGCTCGAGGCGGCCGAGCGGCTCGGGCCCCGGCCCGCCGCCCCGGCGCCGGAGGTGCTCGACGCCGACGCCGAGCGGCTCGGCATGCGGCCGCTATTCGACGGGACCACCCTCGAGCGGATCTGACCCGGTCCGCTCCACGCCGGCCAGGGCCGAGGCGGTCCGGATGGCGAGGGCCGCCAGCGTCAGGGTGGGGCCGTAGCCGGCCGACGTCACGAACACCGACGAGTCGGCCACCACCACGTTCTCGAGCCCGTGGACGCGCCCGAAGCGGTCCACGACCGAGGATCGACGGTCGTCGCCCATGCGGGTCGTCCCCATGACGTGTCGGCTGATGGGCGCCGCCGACTGCGGGCCCTGCCAGGCCTCGTCGCCTCGGACCATGGGGAAGGTGACGAGCCCGGTGTGCAGTGCGCCCATCTCCCGGAGGACGGCGATCAGGGTGCGGCCGTGATGGGCGGAGGCCACCAGCTCGTGGCGATGGGGCCGGTAGGTGACCCGGGCCACCGGGAAGCCCCGGGCGTCGCGGACGGTGGGGTCGAGGTCGACGGCGTTGGTGGCCTGGGGCAGGTCCTCGCCCTGCATGGTGAAGGCCCACAGGTGTCGGCGCATGGGCGAGGAGGCCATGAGGGACTTGTGGCGCCGCCCCCAGGGATAGTGCTTGGCCTCCAGGACCGGA